>JAOUMO010000127.1 GCA_029881425.1 Gammaproteobacteria bacterium | reverse complement strand
GCGAAGGATCACCTTTTATTCCAATCTGTAAACTATTTGCATGTAGTCCCGTCGCACTCACTATGCTCTCCCGCAACACCAACTCTTCCATTTCATTATCATCATTGACACTATTTTCTTCTGACACGTTAAGCTCTCCAGGCCATACACAGGCCAGCAACTTTCTTTTATGATTAAACCATTTATATTAAGCTATTATTATTACATCTATCTTACTAGAATCGTATTAATATATGGCGCAGTAACACGGGAGCTAGCAACCATTGAATATTAACCAGCCTGACCAGGAAAAGAAACAGCCAGCCCATCCTGGTGCAGGCATGTTTTTTTCTATGTGGATACTACTTTTTATCCTGCTAGGCTACTTATTCAACAACATTCTTGACAACCAGCACAACCCAAACAATAAGGACCTTAGCAGTGTGCTGGCTAATGGCGCCATCGAAACCGTACTTGAACGTAATCGTTATGGACACTATGTTGTCTCAGGGAAAATCAACAACCATGATGTCGTTTTTATGCTCGATACAGGTGCTACGGACATCTCGATCCCTGAATTCCAGGCCAATCGACTCGGCCTCTCAAGAGGCCACAAGCAGACTTATCAAACGGCCAATGGTAAAATTGGCGTCTATCTGACACGTCTTGATACAGTCGCTATAGGGGATATTCAGTTACACAACATCAAGGCAACGATCAACCCTCACAGCCAAAGCGATGACATTTTACTTGGAATGAGCTTTTTAAAACATTTAGAGTTCACCCAAAAGGGCAATCAACTTATCATACGCCAATACTCCAACTGAGACGATCCAGCTTATGAACTACTGCAACCAGTGTGGCGCATCCGTTATTAGATCAATACCCGAGGGCGATCATTTGCCTCGTTTTGTTTGCAGCGAATGTCATAGCATTCATTATGAGAATCCCCGCATAATTGCAGGGTGCATTCCTGAGCTAGACAACAAAATTCTTTTATGCCGGCGCGCTATCGAACCCAAATACGGATTATGGACGCTACCCGCAGGCTTCATGGAAAACAACGAGACAACACTGCTAGCTGCCACGCGCGAAACCATGGAGGAGGCCAATATCACGCTAGAATCGCCCTCACTGTTTAGCATCTTCAGTATTCCACATATTTCACAGGTCTATATGTTTTATCGCGGCACAATCAACAGCGCTATAACGGGGCCTGGCACTGAGAGCCTCGAAATCGCCCTGTTCTCAGAAGCGGAAATACCATGGAATGATCTTGCTTTTCCGGTAGTCAGCGAAACCCTGAAACTTTATTTTGAACATCAACACAACCATGATGCCACCTTCAATGGTGCCATAATAAAAACAAACGATCAGTTAATTACTCGCTTCTATTGACGCCATGGACACCTTCTACTTTTTGTTACGTGAATCCGCCTTCTCTTAGTTTATGTTTCATTAGCACATAGATACAAAACATTTCTAAATAAGGGTTGAGGTAAAAATCAGTATCACCCTATAATTAGCCTTTCCTTAGTTTCATCATAATATTACTTCAGGCTATTTATATGACACGTCACGTTGATGTTGCAATTATTGGTGCAGGCAGTGCCGGACTTTATGCACTGGGCCAGGTTAAACACCTTACTGACAATTACCTGCTTATTGATGGCGGCGAACTCGGTACCACCTGTGCACGCGTGGGCTGCATGCCATCCAAGGTCATGATCCAGATTGCAGAGGACTTTCATCGCAGATCAATCTTTGATCGTGAAGGCATAGAGGGTAAAGATGCGCTTACCCTCAATATTCCTGATGCCATGGAACATGTGCAGGATTTACGCGATACTTTTGTTGACCGTACATTGAGTCACTCGACTGACAACATGGATCAAACCCATCTCTTAACAGCCAATGTTCGATTTATTGATTCCAGCACTCTTATTACAGAAGATGGTGAAACTATCCGTGCAAAAAAAATTATTATTGCTACCGGATCAAGCCCCCTCATACCACAGGCATGGTCCCCCTTTCTTGACCACATCCTGACAACAGATGATATTTTTGAACTTGAAGAACTACCCGGCAAAATGGCCATTATTGGCCTGGGTGTTATCGGCATTGAGATTGGTCAGGCACTCAGCCGCATGGGTGTTGAAATAACTGGCATTGACCAGTCTGACATCATTGCTGGCATCGATGATGATGCGATCAATAAAACAGCTATCGAGATACTCTCTAAAGAGTTCCCGCTCTGGCTTGGGCATGGCGCAGAGATGAGTTTACTGGATAACAATCAACTGCAAATTACAGCAGGCGACAGGGACGTCATTGTTGATAAGGTTTTAGTCTGTATCGGTCGAAAACCTAACCTTGGCTCGCTCGACCTGGATAAAACCAACCTGAAGCTGGGTGATAATGGCATACCTGAATTTGATCCCGTAACAATGCAAACATCCAATCCGGATATATTTATTGCCGGTGACTGCACCGGTAGTCGGGCACTACTGCACGAAGCGGGTTTCGAGGGCCGTGTTGCCGGCTTCAATGCAATGCATGACTCAATCACACGATTTAAGCAAAAGACACCACTCGCTATAACCTTTTCTGACCCCAATATTGTTGCCGTGGGCGCTCAACTTTCTGAACTTGATCCTGAAACGACTGCAATTGGTGAAATTCAGCTCGCGCCTGTAGGCCGCGCTCTTATTATGGGTAAAAACAGGGGGCTTATCCGTATCTATGCCGATAAATCGACGGGTAACATCCAGGGCGCATCGATGATCTGCGTAAAAGGCGAAAACCTTGCGCATTTATTATGCTGGAGCATAGAAATGGGCCTTACTGTCCATGATTTATTAAAAATGCCTTTTTACCACCCGGTGATTGAAGAGGCATTGCAGGCGGCACTATATGATCTCAGATCCAAAGTAGATACAATCGATTGCGATTACCCTGTCGAACTACAACCACTGGGCAATTAATTCTATAAAGAGCCATTATGACTGATTTTATTTTTTCTACCGATGTACATAACTTTGAAACCACGGTAATTGAAGCCTCACACACGACACCCGTCCTCATTGATCTTTGGGCTGACTGGTGCTCACCCTGCCGGGTAATTGCGCCATTACTTGAAAAAATTAGTGCCGAATATCAGCACCGGCTCCTTATCGCCAAAATTGAGGTCGATGATGATGACAATATGAAAATCGCCGGTCACTATAAGGTGCGTGGATTCCCAACCCTGATCTTATTTCAAAAGGGTATTGAAACCGGTCGTTTTAGTGGCGCCAAACCACTATCGTTTATCAGGCAGTTTATCGATGAGAATACCGATCTCCAGGTGTCCTGATGAAATCACGAATAATCTTTCCTATAATCTGAACATGTCACGCCTTATCAATACAGCCACTCTCTTACAAGCAAGCTTACTGTTCGCATCATTACTGGTTCAAACACCAGTTGTCCGCGCTGAGGAGACTCAGCCTGTTGAGGACAACACATATACCATCGCTCTCGATGCCTACGCCAAAAAGGACTACACCACCGCACTTATGATCCTGCACCCGCTTGCCGAAGCTGGAAATATTGACGCACAATTTATGCTGGGCAAGATGTATATAAGCATGTCAGGTGATCGCAAGGACCCGCTTAAGGCGGTTAAATGGTATGAACGTGCAGCCGAACAAAATCATCTCGAGGCGCAAACGACTATTGGCCTCATGTACCTTAATGGCGATGGTATCCAGCAGGACCACTCACGTGCGGCCAGGTGGCTACTTCGTGCCTCGGAAAATCCTGCCAACAGGAATAAGGCCTCAAAAGAAACAACACCGGCAGCCGTAATCGCTCCAGCCGTAAAATCCAGCTACGAAATGGGTTTAGATGCCTATCAAAAAAAGGATTACACCACGGCACTGATGCTCTGGCTACCGCTCACTAAAAAGGCAGATCCACAAACTTTTTATATGCTCGGTAACATGTATATGCAGCAGACAGGCAAGCGCAAGAACCCGATGCAGGCTGTCACCTGGTATCAACGTGCCGCCGATATGGACCACCCGGTTGCCGCAAGGACCCTGGGGTTGATACTACTGGAAAGCAAGGACATAAAACAGGATATTAAATCTGCCGTTGAATTATTACTTAAAGCGGCTCGCCTTAATGATACAGAATCCCAATATCAACTGGGCAATATGTATCTACAGGCCAAATACATTAAACCTAAACCTGCAAAAGCGGCCTACTGGTACCAGAAAGCAGCGGAGAGTAATCACGCCGATGCCCAGAACGCGCTCGCTGAAATGCACATGTATGGCAAGGGCATAAGCAAGGACATAAATAAGGCCTTCGAACTGTATAGTAAAGCCGCGGCCATGGGCCAACTTAATGCCCAGCTTCAACTCGCAAACTTTTACTACAAGGGCCTTGAACGTCCCGTAGACTATACGAAAGCATTCACTTTATACGAAAAGGTTGCTGCACAAAATATTGCTGAGGCACAATCCATGCTAGGCAGCATGTATATGGATGGCCAGGGCACGACAAAAAATCACAAACTGGCCTTTCAATGGTTTTCAAAAGCGGCCCAACAGGGTGATGCCAATGCAGAGTATCTACTCGGTAAAATGTATGTGAATGGCTATAGCGTCAGGATCGATTATAAAAAGGGTGTAACCTATTTCCAACGTGCCGCAGAAAAGGGACATGGAATGGCGCAAATGGATCTTGGCGTGGCCTATTTTACGGGTCAGGGCATAGCACCTGATAGCACCATTGCCTATGCCTGGTTTTCTGTTGCCAATAAACAAAGGGTAAAAGGCGCCAGCAAAAATAAGGCGGCGGTATACGACCGACTATTACCCGAGGATAGAAAACTTGCAACCCAGCTGTCTGTTGAATATATAAAAAAATACCGCTCAACTAGCACCCGTAAATAAATGCATTCAATCATGTGTTTTTTCTTAAAAAATCATATTAATCGTTAACATCAACTGTGAAAATACACGCAATTTTTCCTTTAAAATCAACTAGACTCGTAATAGTCGATTTTTTCACAAAACAACTAGCCGTCATTTAACTAATGCGTCACAAGAATAACATTAGACGATCCCCCCTTAAGCCAGGCCGTTACGGTCTAGGCCTGGGTCTGGCCCTGTGGTTAATTACGGCAAATGGATTCAACCAGAACAAAGACCCATCCCCTGATGTAGCAACTCGCATCGATACACTGGTTACCATTGACACTAACTTCCTGTATGACCAGACTGACGAACTGGCTAACCAACGCAAAGATTACCGGCAGGCCGAAATAGCACTTAAAAAAGGCCATATGCAGACTTTCAATCGACTTCTGCAGAAACTCGGCAATTACCCCCTCTATCCCTACCTGGAATACCAGCAAATAAGCCGTCGACTCAACCAGCTGGATCAAAATCAGGTTGATCAGTTTTTTGAACGTAATGACGGCTCAATTATTGCCGACAAACTACGCCGCAAACTAATTAACTATTATGCCAGGCACAATCGCTGGGATGACCTGATCCATATTTACCAGGCGCAGTCCAGCGTACACCTCCAGTGCAAGTACCTGCAGGCATTAATACAGACGGACCAGTCCGAGCACGCCTATGAAATGGTGCGCAAACTATGGCTGACGGGCAAATCCCAGCCTAAGGCCTGTGACCCTGTTTTTGACGCATGGGAAGCGACCGGTCAACGCACCCATGAACTGACCTGGCAGCGCATTAAACTGGCCATGGCAAGCGGTCATTACCGACTGGCCGTACATCTATCCAAAAGCCTTCCAGCAGCGGATCACAAGCTGGTACTCTACTGGAAAAAGATACACCGCAAACCCGAGCTCGCTCTCAGTGATTATATCCGGGAGCTCCAGCATGAGGCGAAGAATGACATCCTGATCCATGCCATTATGCGCATGAGCCGCAAGGATACAGATAAAGCCATTGACTTATGGCAAAAGCTCAGTGATACACATCACTTCACCCAACAGGAAGAATACGCGGCTTACAGGCATATAGGCCTCAGGCTGGCCCGCAATCACCACCCGGAAGCCAGCCAGTGGCTTAACCGTATACCGCTCCAGTTCGCCGATATTACCGTACTGGAATGGGACATACGTACCGCCATACGCATTGGGGACTGGCAGAAAACATTAACCGCTATTGAAAATATGCCGGTCCAGAAACAATCAGAACTGAGATGGCAATTCTGGTGGGCCTATGCCCATGAACAACTGGGTAATATCAATGATGCCGAGGGCATTTACCATTACCTCGCCGGTCGCCGCAGCTATTATGGCTTCCTCGCTGCTGACCGCCTCAAATTACCCTATGACTTCGAAAACAGGCCACTGAACATCGATACTGCCGACCTTGTCAGCATCAGCCAGTATCCAGAGACTGCCAGGGCACATGAATTATATAAGCTCAATAAAATATCATCGTCTCGCCGGGAATGGCGACGCCTGATTGAAAGCCTAAGTGATCACCAGATACTTGCTGCATCAAAACTCGCGCAACACTGGGGATGGCATGATCGCGCCATTATCACCATGGGCAAAACCGATTACCGTGACGATATCCAGTTACGCTTTCCCCTGGCCCTTAAGGAAAAAATTGAAGAGTGGTCCACCAAGCGTAGCATCGAAACCGCCTGGACCTATGCCATTATCCGCCGTGAAAGCGCCTTTATGCACGATGCAAAATCACCGGTGGGTGCACTGGGCCTGATGC
>JAOUMO010000023.1 GCA_029881425.1 Gammaproteobacteria bacterium | reverse complement strand
TACCCACATTGGCTTGAACAGCATTGCCATCAATGCACCATTTCCACTTTTCATTAATCATAATCTGGGACGACCCCTTCAACTGGTCGAACTGGATCTCGGTAACACGGGTATTCTTGATATCTTTGGAATTGAGCAATACCCAAGCCTGCAGTCACTGAACCTGGCCAACAACGGGCTACAGGATCTCTGGCCGATTCAGGCATTATCTCAACTACGTTCACTTGATCTATCGGGCAACCAAATTGTTGACCTGTTCCCACTCAATAACTTTACCGGACTGACTGCGTTAAACCTGTCGGGCAATAGCGGTCTTTATTTTTCTTCGCAAATTTTCCCGATTCTCGCTCGCAATAATAATCTAACCCGAATTGGTTTAAACAGTATTGCGATAAATAGCCCTGTTCCTGTCTTTATCAACCAAATGACATCGAAACCCTATGTGCTAATCGAACTGGATCTCGGCAACACCGGCATCCTTGATATCTATGGGATAGAACAATACCAAACCCTGCGATCATTGAATTTGGCCAATAACGGGCTGCTGGACATCTGGCCGATACAGACTTTATCTCAACTACAGTCACTCGATCTCTCGGGCAACCAGATTACTGATCTCTATCCGCTCAATGGCTTTACCGGACTGACTGCGTTAAACCTGTCGGGCAATAGCGGTATTAATTTCACTACACAACTCTTGCCAATTATCGATCGCAATAATAATCTAACCCATATAGGCTTAAATGGCATTGCTATCAATGCGCCATTGCCACCTTTCTTTAATCCGAATACGGGTCAACCCTATCAACTGGTCGAACTGGACCTGGGCAATACTGGCATTCTGGATATAAGTGGTATCGATCAATACACAACACTACAGAACATCAACCTGTCCAACAATAATCTTGCTAACATTATTCCGCTCATATCTATGAGCCACCTGTTACAATTAGACTTGTCTGGTAACTATGCTATTAAATGCATAGATTTAAATGCACTCACACAGTCACTATCTACGACAGTTATAGTGTCGCCTTCGAGCTGTGTAATTGGTTCTGCACCTTCCCTCCAGATTAATGAACCGCTGGATGGGGCAATTTATCTGCAGGGCCAGGCTATTAAACTTGTTGGCACTGCCTATGATCCAGAAGATGGCTTAATTTCAACAAATACACAGTGGGCCTCCAGTATCTCAGGATTCTTAGGGACTGGAGAAATATTACTTACCCAGTTACAACCAGGCACACATACACTTACAGCGAGCATTACCGACAGTGACGGCAATACCTCAACATCTTCAATTCAGATTACGGTTGAGGCTAACACTACACCTGAAATTACTGGACTGTGGTCGCAGGATATCGTGCCTGGCGAAACCATTACCGTTTATGTTTTTGGCAAAAACTTTACTCGAGATGGCAGTACTGAAGTTTATCTTAATGGCGTCCGCCAGTTAATGGTCTTACCCATGTCAAGTGAGCTATTAATCTTACGCGTACTGGTTGACCCGGCTTTATACGGCAATGTCACTGTTGCTACTCCATCAGGCACTGCAGTTAGCTCCGATTTATTTGGTACACCTATAAGCAACCTGGAAATAAAAAGCATTTTTCCTGGCACTATCAAGGTGGGAGTAACTACCAGCGTCGTTGTCTTTGGTGACGGTTTCACTACAGACGGCACAACTGAAGTCTACTTCAATGGTCATCGACAACTTATTGTTGCCGCCATTTCTAACGAACTACTCATTGTCCAGCTAACACCAGACTTCAGTATTTCCGGTCAGGTCACGGTGACCATTCCGGGTGTTGGCACTACCACCAGCAGCGACTACCTTATCGTTACGCCATAAACTACCTGGGGTCAAAGAAGTCATATTCTTTGATCCCAATTTTTTATCCTTACACTCATCTGGAAATGCCACATCTAAACTGTTTCAACTGTCTAAAATTATTATCAACTTAATACCGTCACTTCTGGCCTATTGCAATCAATACTTCTGTATTAAACCAGACTCTATCCTTATTTATTAAGTCTTCAATTTCTTCCAGGTGCTGCACTTTAAACTCAACCCGTTCTTCTTCTGATAGCTGGTTCAACAAGCCACGATAACCGGCATTCCAGACCACATCCCACCACTCTTGTGGCGATGTCATATAGTAACCCAGGGGCTCATGGTGTATTTCCACATCGCCAATACCAACCTGCGCAAAAAGTTCCTTGATTAATTCATGAGTGGACAGTCGCTTCCAGGAAAGACCCGGCACTTCCCTGCCAAAACTTTCATAACGAGTAACAAAAAGATCGGTCATGGGTGAGAATGCATCATTGGTAAAGCTACTGATGGCAATCCTTCCACCGGGCTTAACAACCTTTACGATATTATTTAAACCCCTGCTCATGTCATCGAGGAAGAACAGACCAAAGCTGCTGGTAGCTATGTCGAAGAATGCTTCAGGAAAGTCGAGATGATCGAGATCCATCTGCTTAAATTCAATATTATTTAACTGGTACTGCTCGGCCTTACTCCTGGCCTGCTCCAGCATACCCGATGATAAATCGATGCCGGTTACCTTACCGTTTGCCAATTGTCCTGCGGCAGCCAGTGCCACCACACCGGTACCGGTACAAACATCGAGCAGTTTTTTATCATCTGCCAGCGCCAGGTGACCCATCATGCGCTTTGCCGTTTCCGGAAAAAAAGACAGTGCGGGATGATCATAACCCTGGGCTACCGTATCGAAACCCTGCTGGATCATTTTTTTACGTTCGTCTGTGTCCATCTGCTATCCCTGCCTTATCTACAATGTTTTGAACAATTCAATCTTATAACATCTGCATCCTGCGCGTAAGCATATTACTTATGTGCGCGATCACCAGCTGTCTGCCTGAGCGCATGACATACTGTTTTTAGCTACTGCATCTCCCGCTCTATATCAGTGAGTAGTTCTTCGATCTGCGCCAGATCCAGTGCTTTTACATCCAGCGCCAGCAACAGGTACATAAATAACTGGGCACCTAAATTTCCTTTGTTTATCTTATTACGCAGGGTACCCTCGGTTTGTTCCACACCCAGCTTTGCCAGTCGTTGCGACAGGGATCGATAGTCAATATTCTTAATACTCATCTGGGCACGCAAATAACGCTTAAGGGTTTGACGCATTTCCGGAGAATCAAAGAATTTCATTCAGGCCCCTTTCTAAGCTTGGTTGTTATAAATGTGTATTATAAGTGACACACATCCATAATCAACTACGAATTATCATAAGCTGTCAGCTAAATGTTACAAACATACCTAAAAGTACGCGCGCGTTTTTGCGGTCAACTGATCTTGTCCAGGACCCTGCTTACCACCAGGACCACTGCAAACAGGCGTCCATTTCTTGACCTTACTATGCGTCGGGGACCTGGCCACTCAATGCACCCTTGTGTCAGTAGCCATGACAGCATCATCCGGCGTATTTAACCGATCGTTTACACCTCACCTGAACCTGTCCCCATATATGGCGCTTAAGTCTGGATATACAGCCCTTTGTATTGCATACTCGGGGCTGTTTTTTATGACTAGCGAGAATATAAATGGCTTCTGCACTGGTGCAGCTTTATAACCGGTTGATCCTCAAGCAACCCATCTACACTTTAATTATTACTGCTCTACTTAGCCTGTTTCTCGCCTGGCAGATCCAGTATTTCAGACTTGATGCCTCCGCAGACTCACTGGTGCTGGAAAATGACCAGGCACTAAAGTATTACCGCTCGATTAAGGCGCGCTATGGTTCAGATGAATTTCTAGTTATCACCTATAGCCCACAGCAGGACCTATTCAGCGCTGCCGTGCTTGAGGACATCCGTCAGCTCAGGGATAATTTACGCGCCCTGGATCGAGTAGATTCGGTCAACACCATCCTCGATGTGCCACTCACTCAGAGCCCACCTGTTTCACTGTCTGAATTAAGCGAAGGCATTCGCACCCTGGAAACAGAAGGCATAGATACCGGGCTGGCTCGCAAGGAATTCTTAACGAGTCCGCTCTACCTGAATATGCTGATGAGCCCCGATGCTAAAACCACCGCGCTGCAGGTCAACCTTAAGCGTGACGAGACTCACCACAAGCTACTGACCCAGCGCAACCTGCTCAGGGAAAAGCAACTCCAGCAACCGCTTAGTAAAACCGAGAGTGCTGAACTTGAACGCATCAGTTCAGAATTCAAAGAACATAGCCATAGCCTGCAGGACCAGGATAAACAGCTCATTATCAATGTACGCGCCCTGATGGACCAGCATCGTGACAAGGCCAAATTATTTCTGGGCGGCGTGCCCATGATTGCATCGGACTCAGTCGATTTTATCCAAAGCGACTTAATGACCTTTGGTGTTGGCGCCATACTGTTTATTATCGTGACCCTGTTTATCGCCTTTAGAAAAGCACGCTGGGTTCTATTGCCTATGCTAACCTGTTTTTTAAGTGGCCTGATGATGCTTGGCCTGCTTGGCCTGATGGAATGGCGCGTGACCGTTGTTTCATCTAATTTTATTTCCTTATTACTGATCATTACGCTATCCCTCACCATCCACCTGATCGTCCGCTATCGTGAATGCCATGCCAACGATCCCGGTGCCGATCAACACGCCTTAATCTTTGAAACCGTTCGCTCCAAGTTCCTGCCCTCTTTTTATACCGCCATCACCACCATGGTCGCCTTTGGCTCACTACTTATCAGTGGCATACGCCCGGTGATTGATTTCGGCTGGATAATGATCATCGGTATAGGCATCGCCTTTGTTCTAACCTTTACCTTTTTTCCTGCGGCGCTGGTCCTGCTTAAGCCTGGCGAGCCATCGAAACTCAAGGATATAACCGGCAATATCACGCATCATATTGCGAGCTTTATTCATCGCTTCAATAAGACCACCATACTTGGCTTTGTTTTATTTGCCGTCATTAGCTCGATTGGCATTTTCAACCTTACGGTAGAGAACCGCTTTATTGATTACTACAAGGATTCCACCGAAATTTATCGTGGCATGGAACTGATCGATAAGGAACTGGGTGGCACCATGCCACTGGATATAATTATCGATGCCCCGTCCTCTTTTTTTGCCGTTGCTGAACCCACAGAAACTGATAGTACGCCTGATGAACTGGATCTTGAACTGGAATTAGAACTCGAGGGAGAAGCGGGCATCACCGCCAGTTACTGGTTTAACTACAACATGATGGAACAGATCAAGCAGATTCATCATTATATAGAAAGCCTGCCCGAGACAGGCAAGGTGCTATCAATTTACACCACGATTAATATGATGGAACAACTACGTGACAACGATGACATGGATGATTTCTTCCTTGCCATTATCCATAAACGTGTACCCGATATTATCAAAACCTCCTTATTCAATCCCTACCTTGCTATCGATGGCAACCAGATACGTTATAGCGTGCGCATTTTTGAGTCTGACAAATCACTACAGCGTAATGCCATGCTGGAAAAGATTAATGATCACCTGGTTAATGAAGTGGGCCTGGAAAAAGAACAGGTACACCTGTCGGGGATGGTTGTCCTCTATAACAATATGCTGCAAAGCCTGTTCAAGTCACAGATACTGACCATTGGCGTTGTCTTCCTGGCAATCCTGGCGATGTTTGCCGTGCTCTTCCGTTCATTTTATATCGCGGTGCTTGCGATTATCCCCAACATGGTTGCCGCATCGATGGTGCTGGGCATTATGGGTCTGCTTGGCATACCACTGGATATCATGACGATTACCATTGCTGCCATCTGTATCGGTATCGCCGTGGATGACACCATACACTATGTGCATCGCTTCGAGATTGAATTTGCAAGGGATCACGACTACTGGGCCAGCATCAATCGCTGCCATGCCAGTATCGGTCGCGCCATGTACTACACCAGCCTGATTATAACGCTGGGCTTTTCTATCCTCGCGCTCTCCAGCTTTATTCCCATGATCTATTTTGGTTTATTAACGGGTTTTGCGATGATGATGGCGTTACTGGCTAACCTGACCTTGCTGCCTGTGCTACTGGCGATGTTTAAACCCGTGAGAACCTGATAGACGTTTTAAATTTTAAGCTGGAAGTTAGCACTTCCAGCTTAAAACTCACTTCCCCGAATGCTCCACCACATCCCTGAAAAAATTCACATACTCGGTCCAGTTATCTACCGAGCCCATATGTGAAAAGACGACGACGCCATTTTTATCGACAACATAACTGGCAGGAAAAACACTGGCCAGCTTCCTGTCATCAATTTTTTTACCGCCTTTTATATTTAGCATTTTTCCATCTGTACTTTTTACACCGGAGTCAGACAAGGGTAACGCATCGAGATTATTTTCACTGGCCCATTGCCTGGACTTTTCTATTGGCTCACGTGCCTGCAAAATAACAAACTCGACTTCACCTGGCAGGGTGTCATTGATAATCCGGTACATATCGATCAGCGCATGGAACTCGTAACGACACGATGGACACCAGTGACCCCAGAAATGCACAAAGGCCACCTTACCCTTCAATCCGTGGATCGATTTCTTACTGCCATTGGGATCAGTATATTCAATATTGGGGAATCGCTGCCCAACAAGCACACCGTCTTCGGCCTGTTTTGCCTGCAGCTTTGTTTTGTAGGGACGCCATAATTTTGTCCAGCCCGCATTATCAAATACAACCTGGTCATCTAGCGCAAACAATACACAGGGCTGTTGCGTATAACTGCTACAGGCCTCCAGGGCTGACTCCCTGGCCTCTTCTACTGTTGGCTTATTAGCCTGCCATGACCATGCACCACCGGGCGCTATGGCAAAGGCTTTATGAAAATTCGCATAGCTATAGTCATATTTAAAACTATCTATGGCTTTTTTATTTACATGGGGAATCGTATCTGCCTCAATCGCAAATACACTATTAATAGTAAACAAACAAATTATGAATAAACTGTTTCTAATACTTTTCATTCAACAGGTTTCCAGATAACAAGGGGGCCTCACTTACGTGAGACCCCAAGCTTGCCTTCGTGGTTGGTAATATCCTTATTATTATAGCTTACTCCATTAATCTTCCACTTCTTCCCAGCCTGTAATCATCGCTTTGATATGTGATGTTACGGTATGACCTGCTGTTGCCAGGTAGATATGTGCGATAAAGAATATCAACATCATAAATGCGGCAATTACATGGAACATGGCAACGTATTCCAGGCTCAACCAGCCAAAGCCCCAGTTTTCCCATGAGCCATAGAACAGGTAGAACCAGCCTGTTGTCCAGATCAATGGGTTAATAAAGGCCAGCACAAACAGGTACGCCAGTCTTTGTAGCGGATTATGTTTACGTACTGTGGTCTGTTTGAATGGATGGGGTGCATCGGTGAAGATACCGGTCAGGTAAAACTTCAACATTGCATCCACCTTTTCCATGGTGGGAATGTACTGTTTCCACTCACCCGTGGTGAAGTGCCAGAAGATGGCAAATACCCACAGGCCAACCAGGGTCCACGCGGCTACAGTATGTGTTTCTGTTGCTGTATGGAAACCCAGTAAGTCGTATGATCCATGTATCTCAAATCCTGTAATCAACATAGTGATGATTAACAGGGCCTGGGACCAGTGCCAGAATCGCTCGAACAGTTTGAATATATAGATTCTTTCAGCAGCCATTGTCTTAGCCCCCTCTCTTATGCATAACGAAACGGATTAAGCCGTGTAACAGCACACCGATTAAGGTCAGGAATGCAATTGCAAAACCTATCTTGTCTATCCATGGTGTGTTGTTAGCACCGGGGATATATAGACCCTCGATACCTGCCAGTCGACCGTTTTCACGATGACACTGATGACATGCAACAACATCTTCCTTGGGTGCAACCATGTGCGTAATAGGCCAGCTCATTTCTGTAGATATCCAGCCAACTTCACCACTGAACTCTTTACCGGCATATTTCATACCGTATTCAACGGCCTTGTTGATGTCGTAGTTCTTCCACAGGGCAGTTTCCGGGTCATCAGACAGGCTGGTTACAACCAGTGTATTTTTAACCTTGTCATACATCTGCTTACCGCGGAATACCTTGGTAGGCCAGACACGTGACTTGCCATCATTGGCGCTGCCTTTGAACGAGTTGATCTTCAGTACCTGATTGGGATCGAACACAGTATCGGCCAGGGTGAATTCAACCTCACCATTGAACCACTGATACTCAGGGATGACGTAACGCTCATAAGTAAAGTGACCTTTTTTACTATCATAAAGGGCCTTGCCTTCACTACCATAGATTTGCTTACGATGGCCATTTTCATCCAGGTCGCCTAATGTTGACCAGTCCCAGGTCATCTTGGTAACCAGGTCACCACGGGCGTAGGCAGGGATGTGACATGTCTGGCAAGCCAGCTTGTCAGTATGCTCATTCATCTTCGCAAACTCACCGGAATGGGGCACATTGCCATGACAGGCAACACAGGTTGCCGCATTACGCTCTTCCAGGCTACCGCGAATCTGCGTACCCTTGTCATCCTTGGCTGTAGGCGCATAGCGGCTACCGGCTACTTCATGACTATCACTGGTATGGCACTTGGCACAGGAGAAGTCCAGGCCCTTGGCATCCATGTGAACATCGAGATAACGATCAGGGTTAGTCAATGAGCTGTCCAGATCACCGTGCTTAACCGCATCGCCACCACCGCCACGGAAGTGACAGGCACCACAGGTTGCACGACTGGTTTTACCCACGTTCTGCGCGACCTTTTTCAGGTCAACCGGTGCTTTGAACTTACCTGAATGGGGTGGCCACTCAATAGTCTTGTAGTTGGGGTGCCCTGCAAGACCGGGCAGTTTTTTATAACTGGCGGTGGTGTCATGGCAAACCAGACAATCGACGTTTTCTTCAGATTTAAAATCAAAATTCTCATCTTCCCAGCCATAACCCACATGACAGGCAGTACAGAATTTGTAATTAGATGGCACTGAAGTACAGTAATTATTGATTACATTTTTCTTACCCAGATGCTGTTTGGTATCTGCATTAATGTAATCCCAGCTCCAGTGGGTTGTTTTGTGTATCTGTTTAGATGCCTCGGTATGGCAGCTAATACAGGCCTTGGTGACGGCGGGGCCGTCTTTGAAATTCACATCCAGTTCCTTGAACTTGGAATGATCGGCTGTGGATTTCTTTGCTTTTGCTTCAACTGCAACGCCGAAAACATCAGCGGCGGCTGCAGTTACTACCTTTTCAGGCACTTTATCAGGCGCCGGTGCATCACTGGCCATTACGGACCAGCTCATACCCAGGCTCATGACAAAGGTCATGGCAAGCGAAAGACCTTTGCTATTAAATTTAAACATATTGCCTCCTCATGGGGATCACTAACTTTTTACTGGATAAGCGATTAACAACCGTCACCCGCTTTACCACCGGCACCACCGCCGCCAGGCTGAACCCTGATTAATGGAGGCGCAGGTTTTTTAGGATCAAAGGTAACAAAGATCTCCTGATCTTTAGCTACTCCGGCCATGATGTCACCAACACCGAACATCTTGCCCATGAGGCCCGCATTCATTAAACCAATATAGGTTTTGCCGTCATCTTTCTTATAAACGGTAATGGTGCAAGGCATTAAAATTGACAGTATACGTGTTGCGTCGTCTTTCAGTATGGGGCCTGAATACTTGGTACTACAGGCCTCAACCAGTAACACAGGGGGTACATTGGTACCTGACTTTGCTACGGCCTTTGATGGGTTACGCAGGCCAGACAGGGTCCAGCCATTGGCCGACAGGCCCTGGATATTGCGCTGGATTCGCGCTGCTGTCTCTTCTACGCCGTAAGGACTTTCGACCTCACGTAGCATCATCGTATCAGCCATGTTCCAGCCAACTACCCCGACAAACACTATACCAATTATGAAACCAACCACTGCTTTCATCATGGTAATTCTCCTCATCTAATTTAATGATTTATAAAATGGCTCACCGGACAATCCAGAGAACCTTTACCTTATTAATATATTATTAAAGACTTATATTCTTTGAGCTAGCGCAACAAAGCACTAATCCATCCATTAAATAATCTTATGATAGGCTCCTGCCTATCAACTTAAACAATAAGCAATATAAAATCAATTACTTAGTCGCCACTTTATACACTGCTCTGTCTTGATCTACAACAATTACAAACAGGGTGATAAGCATCATTATCAGCCTCTTATTAACACTGTATAGAATCGCCCCCAGGCAGAATTAAGACATATATCAACAATGATCGCTATCGTTAAATCACTATTTATACTCTCACTCTATTTAATTTCCCTTAACTGTCCTGCAGCCCAGGATATTGACATGGACCATGGCGAAGAAATCAACGAGCTTTGCGCCGGCTGCCATGGCGAATACGGCGAAGGTGGGAAAGACGGTGAGTATCCTCGCATTGCGGGTCAACCTGCCGGTTACATTGCCGAGCAATTGCATTTGTTCCGTGACAGGAAACGCCCCAACATCCCCATGCTCGAGTACATGGATGAGCGCCAGATGCCTGACCAGGACATTATTGACATATCCGCCTACCTCAGTCTCATTAAGCTAACGACCAAACTGCCGCCAATAACAGACGATAAAAACTTTGATGCCTATGAACGCATGCTACTCACAAAAAAGTTTTTGAATATTGCAAAATTTGACGGTGATTTTGAGGCCGGAAAAAAATTGTATAATAAAGAATGTAAGTCATGCCATGGTCGTATGGGTGAGGGTAAAGACTCACAAAACATACCCATGCTCGCGGGACAATATACAAACTATCTTTTTAGGCAAATTATAAAGTATAATAAGAAAACGCGAATTCACGATAAAGATAGTCCAGAAGAAGACTACTTTAGTGAGTTTACAAAAGAGGAACTTATTAACATATTTTCCTACATATCAATAATTGATGACTAATTATAATATTAACAATTATTGAATCATTTGCAGTTATGTACAAACTCGGGGTTTAAGTTGACTTATGTCGACTTTGCGGGTGTTTTTGTTGAAAATTTTTTACTTTATAGTGAGAGTTATGGCCTGTCTCGAGGGATAGCCTGTAAACAAAAATATGCCAAATTGCCCATCTAAAAAAACTGTATGTATCAGTCTTGTTATTTTCCTGGCCGGTGCCTTTGCACTTATTGCATTGAATGGCTTCTTCCATTACACCAACCGTATGGAATTCTGCGTATCCTGCCATTCTATGCAGATAAACTTCGAAGAATACAAACAAACCCTGCATTATAAAAATTCTGCTGGCATACAGGCAACCTGTGCCGACTGCCATGTGCCCAAAGATTTCTTTCCCAAGCTCTATGCGAAAATTTATGCTGCCAAAGATGTCTACCATGAAATTATGGGCACAGTCGATACCAAAGAAAAATTTGATGCTCGGCGCTGGAAAATGGCCAATGCCGTGTGGGACAAAATGCGTGCCTCAGATTCAAGGGAATGCAGGAGCTGCCACGATTATGCAAATATGGACATCAGCGCCCAGGACCGTATGGCACGAAAAAAACACACTCGCGCACCCACTGAAGGCAAGACCTGTATCGATTGCCATACAGGCATAACCCATACCGAACCCATGGAGCCTGATAATGATATCATCGAGCCAGGGACACAAGACGATGAACCTGTTATATCCAACACAGAATAAAAGATCATGAGAATTATTAAGGCATCACAGGCTTTTCTTTTTTGCAGTCTACTAATTAGCGGACTGTGTCAGGCTGATGATAAAAAAGCATTTATGCAGGCCGCCATTATCGGTGACATCGATACCGTTAGTGCTTATGTCGAAAAAGGCGGCGATCCCAATACCGGTAATTTATTTGGAAAATCTGCTTTAATGTTCGCCACCGAAAATGACAATGAAGAAATTGTGCAGTACTTAATTGACCATGGCGCCAATATCAATGCCCGTAGTGTAGCTGGTTGTACAGCCCTCACCTTTGCTGCCGAGAATGGCTACTCTCACCTCGTTGAAAATTTTCTCAAAAACGGTGCTACCACACACCCCAAAACTCGAGCCGGCTGGGATGCCCTGTCCATCGCCACTCGCCAGGGCTATATTGATGTCATGCAGACACTCATTCGTAATAAGGCCAATGTGAATACCGCCGACAAACATGGTGAAACTGCCTTGATGTCAGCTGCCCGACGCAATCATCTGGATGCATTAAAACTCTTAATTGAATCCGATGCTGATATATACCTGCGCGATAAAAATGGCATGAGCGCAATGATGTTAGCTGCCTGCCATGGTCATTCCGAATCCGTGAGTTACCTGCTCAGCAAGAGCGCCCACATCAACGCCATTGCTGATGATGGATCAACCGCTTTATTCTGTGCTGCAGAGGAGGGACATACAAATATTATTGAATTACTTCTAGCGAATGGCGCAGAAATCAACCACAAAAACATGGATGATGAAACTGCACTTTTCTTAGCAACGCTTAACAACCATGCCAGCAGCGTTCGCCTACTACTTAAGCACGGCGCCGACATGAATATTAAAAATAAAAAAGGTACCACCCCGCCACAACTGGCAAAAACAAAACGATTTACCGATATTGTTGATCTTTTTAATAATACTACACAGTAAAAACACATGCGTTCAATCAAAGTGAGGAGAGACAATGAAACAGAAAAATATTATTAAAAACTGCCTGCTATTAGTTTTTAGCATGGCATCCGGGGTATCCCTTGCCGGTACGCCAAGCGCATCAATGCTTGCCGATACCTGCGCCGGATGCCATGGCACTAATGGTATTAGTAATGGACCGGCAACCCCGACCATTGCTGGTATATCAAATGACTACTTCATTGAAGTTATGGAGCAATTCAAAGCAGCTGAAATTCCTTCTACTATTATGTCGCGCATAGCCAAGGGTTATACAGAGGATGAAATAAAGCTTATGGCCAGGCATTTTTCAGGCATGAAATTCAAACGCAAACCTCAGCAGTTTGATTCTAAAAAAGCCGCTCTAGGGAAAAAGCTACACAAGAAATACTGTGAGAAATGCCATGAAGATGGCGGCCGTAAATCAGATGATGATGCCGGTATTCTTGCTGGACAGTGGGCCGCTTATCTTCAAAACACTTTGCAGGACTACACCAGTGGTGATCGAGAAATGCAGAAGAAGATGAAGAAAAAAGTTGATTCCCTGCAAAAAGATCACGGTAACGATGGTCTTGATGCGCTCATTAACTTTTATGCCAGCCAGCAATAAGGAGGATTATCATGTCAAAACTCAATCGTAGAAATTTCCTCAGCCTGACTAGTGGCGCCCTGGCCGCAACCTCACTGGGTTTCCCCATGCTGTCGCTTGCCGGCACAAAACGTGTTGTTATAGTCGGTGGTGGTATTGGTGGCGCAACAGCAGCCAAATATATCCGTATGGCCGATTCCAGTATTAATGTCACGCTAATTGAACCGAATAAAAACTACTACACCTGCTTTATGAGCAACGAAGTACTGGGCGGCGGTCGCGACCTCGACTCCATCAAGTTCGGTTATGCCGGCCTGAAGAAACATGGCGTTGACGTGGTGCATGACCTGGTGACCGGTATTGATCCCGTTGCCAGGAAGGTCAGCATCAAGTCGGGCTCCTCAATGTCTTATGATGCCTGCATTGTTTCACCGGGGGTCGACTTCAGGTGGGAAGCTATTGAAGGACACAGTGAGGCAGTTATCGATAAGGTGCCTCACGCCTGGAAGGCTGGACCACAGACAGCCATACTCAAGAAACAGATTATGGCCATGCGTGACGGCGGCACAGTTGCCATTGTCGCACCGCCAAACCCATTCCGTTGCCCACCCGGGCCCTACGAACGTGCCAGCCAGATTGCCTGGTATTTGAAAAACCACAAGCCTAAATCGAAAATTATTATTCTCGATAATAAACCCAAATTTTCGAAAATGGGTTTATTCACAGCGGGCTGGGAAAAGTACTATGGCTTTAATTCATCCAACAGCATGATTGAATGGGTCAGTGGTGATGCGGGCGGAAAGGTTGCCAGCCTTGACGTGGCGAAAATGTCGCTGTCTACCGATGCTGCAGACTTTAAGGCCGATGTTATCAATATTATCCCTGCCCAAAAGGCCGGTAAAATTGCCTTTACTGCAGGCCTGGTCAATGAAGGCGGCTGGTGCCCGGTGAATCAACGTACCTTTGAATCATCTAACCACAAGGATATTTATGTTATAGGTGACTCATCTGTCGCTGCACCATTACCTAAATCCGGTTATTCTGCCAACTCCGAAGCCAAGGTCTGTGCGGCTGCTATCGTTGCTAAACTTAACGGCAAGGATTCACCTGAACCTTCACTCGTTAACACCTGCTATAGCATCATCATGCCTGACGATGCAATCTCGGTGGCGATGGTTTACCGTATGGGCAAGGATGGAAAAATCATGAAGATTGAAGGTTCTGGTGGGCTTACACCCGCTGATTCTTCGGCTGCTATGCGCAAACGTGAAGTCGGCTATGCACATTCATGGTTTAACAATATTACCGATGATATCTTTGGTTGATAATAAATCTTAAATCACAAAAAAGGGGCACTTTGTGCCCCTTTTTTTGACTTGTCTTTTTACTTACGACCTACGACTAATGACTGCTGTTAAGGCAGATCGCTATTTTTAAACTTCCAGTAACCAATCGATGCGGCAACCGTACCGATAACAACGGGGTAGATCAGTGCGAAGGCAAGATAACCATTCACACTGAAATTATCCAGGATAACATAGGCTGTAGGTCCCAGTAATACCAGCTGCGAATCAAACAGGATCATTGCCGCCGTCCTGAAAACCTGTAATGGATTAGCCAGCGATAAACTCACTGCCGTTTCCATCGGCATGCCTTCCTGCACCATAACACCCAGTAATATCAGGTCGAGAAACATGATCAGTACTAGCCAGCTCACGAAGGCTGCGCCCGTTGCAACATCTGATGAACGCGCCAGGCTTGAAATCATCATTCCTATTCCAAGAAAACACCAGGATAAGGCGAGCAATAAACCACTGTAGTAACTCACCATTGCCCATGGCATATCCGAACCTTTTAAAATACCGACACCAACAGCAATTAACATCGCTGTAATAACGGGCAGGAAAATAACAGCAAAGCGCCCACTCATTTTTCCCCAGTACCAGGCCGATAGTGAAACAGGTAGCGACAGCATGTACTCAAACACGCCCGCCTCTCGATCACCGGCCACGGAACGCACCGTCGTTATCAATACAAAGATAGGCAAGATGGCCATGGTTAACTGGATATAGGCAATCAGTAAACGCGACAGACCGGTAAACCCCATGACCCGTGATTCTGTCAGGCCAAACACGAACAGCAGTATAATAATGCTGCCAAAGATACCCGAGTAGACCATGAACCATCGGCTACGCAGGGATTCAATCATGTCTGCCTTGGCAGTTAACCAGAGATGTTTCATCACCCCCATGTTGCCTGCTTTGGCCTGCTCATCCATCTTTTTTATATTCGCGTCAATGGTCGTGGTGCTTGTGTTCATCAGCCTGTTCCTTTAAATCAGCACCCGACTGATTATATTTATTTTCACGTTGTATGATGTAGTCTACCGCCTGCTCGAAATTCATTGCTGACTCAACCGGGCTCGACTGTGCGCCCAACCCAAATTCCATGGGTGTATTATGTCCGCTAACAAACCAGGCTTTTTTGGCATCAATCCATTGTTCATTACGATGATCGGTAACCCACACTTCTGTAACTGGATCATTTTTCCAGTCTTTATCCTGGAGCCAGAGTATAGCACCACCGATATCATCAAACTTATAGACCCTGTTCTTCTCACCACCACGTACCTGTGCCGCATGCTCCCTGTCACTCAGCATCATACGACAGCGCTCACAGACATCACGATCCCATTTTACCTCTACTGGCCCTGTATCCTGTTCACTGCATCCGGTTATTAGAAAGGCTGCCGCCAAAACACTCAATATTGCTGTACGCATCGACTTACTTAACCCCATCGTTCATTGTAATACTGGATAATAAACCGGCGTATCGAGAAATCATTCCCAGGAAACGCAACCGATCCGGACCGGCAACCACGCCTTCCCATATTTTCGCATCAACTGTTTCTGTAAAACCCCATTCACTGATGGCCTTTACAAATGCGGGCTCCTCTTTTAACACGCCGATACGGCAAAACAACTGGCTGGTCATGTCCACCAGGTCTTCTACGTGATCATCGAGGATGACTTCACCACAATCCATTTCTATCACCCTGTTAACCAGTGCCGCAACTTCATCCAGGCGGTGACTGGAGATTAACATAATTGTATCTTTTGGCTTTTCTGATAATAACTGGAAAAAAATATGTCTCGCCTCAGGGTCCAGGTTAGCCGCCGGCTCATCCATAATCAGGATATCCGTATCCCGACCCAGGGCAATGCTGATTAATAGCTTCTGTTTTTGCCCGCCCGATAATTTAACAAAGGGGCGTTTAAGTAATTCTGCTGTATTTAAGCCCAGCCGTTCTGCAACATGAACGATTCGGTCAAAATCAGCATGACTTACTTTAGCTGAAAAATCGATTAACTGCTCAACCGGCATTTTTAGTGGTGGCGGCAACTGGGGCACAAAACCTACGTGCCTTAAAACGAGCTCACGATTTTCTCGTGGCACCAGGTCGTGTACCCGTACACTGCCCTGGTGATTATACTGGCCCAGCAAACACCGAATAAGCGTTGTCTTACCGGCACCATTTGACCCCACCAGTGCAATACGGTCACCCGCATTCATATCCAGCTGAATGTTTTTTAGAACCTGTACATTTTTAAACTGCTTACTGACCTGATTAAACTGAATCATACTATTTATCCGGCATTTTAAATTCAAATCGTAGAGAATCTGTTGGACATAAATCGACGCACAGCCCACAGCGTGTACAATCGGCACCCAGGTCCATACGTGTATCTTTCGCCCTGTTTTTTATGGTGACATCCAGCACGTGGGGCACCAGGCAGACCTTGCGACAGTCGCCCTCATGGGCACAGTCCTGTACACGGTAGGTAACCCGCATCGGTGACACCAAACCGACCACACCATAGGTTACACCAATCGGGCACACGTATCGGCACCAGGCCCTGCGCGATACCAGTATTTCAAATAGCAGCAGGAAGGCCACCCATACCAGCGATATTGTTGCACCATAAATCAGTGCACGACTGAGTATACCCGTAGGCGATATGGTTTCAAAAACGGTATAGCCCGTCACCAATGCCAGCAGCGCAAATAACACATAAAATACCGTGCGCGTACCCCGATGGAATGTTTTGTTCTCGATGATTTTTTTATCGACTAGCCAGAGGTGGATCATCTCGGCCCATTCAGCGACCAGGTGATAGGGGCAGACCCATGAACAGAATGTACGCCCACCTAACAGTAGCCACATGATCAGGATTGTCGTAGTGCCAATAATCAGGTTGAGCACAACCTCCTTAAAGGCCAGCATCACCTGCAACGATGAATTTAAATCTGCCATATGGAATCCGGCAAATCGTGATGCGGTTAGTGCGCCCTCAAGCAACTGGATATCTAACTGGTAGGACAATACAAATAACAGGTTAATAAACAGCAGGGTCAGCCAGCGCCGGTTACGCCACTTATGTGATTGCGGATGACTATGCAGCTCCTCAACAAAGGCCTTGGATATAGGATTGGCTTTTTTATAAAAGTGTATTTCCTGCGCGGCAGGTTTTATATCTTTTTTCTCTATCCTACGTGGTGCGGCACCTAATAACTGGCGAAATGATTCACTTATATGGCTCATACCGTCTCCGCCGTTTTGCGTGCATCAATCACTATTGCAGCCGGATCAGTCGGGCAGATCATTTCACATACACCACAGCCAACACAGCCTTCAAGTACCACAGGCTTCATTTTTACTTCACCGCTTTGCTCATCTATGGCAACCAGTTCAATCGCTCTTTTTGGCGGGCACTGGTTAGGATCGCCCGATGGTGGCTTGCCTGCATCACATTGCAGGCGCCTGATTTCAATCGGGCACTGGCGCATACAGAGATCACACAACTCCAGATCATACTCATGGCCGGCAACCGGTTGTGCAATCCAGCGATCGATATCATCGTAGCGCAATACGCCTTTAAACTCGGCACCACGTGCCAGGCCTTTAATACCCTGCCCCTTCATGGCCAGGCATTTATCCGGTCGCGCCAGGCGTGCAAAACCCATGCGTGTTTCATGTGAATAATTTAAATCGTGGGTAAGCGCGCCAGTGGGGCAGGCCAGTACACACTGCAGGCCATCACATGAAAAGTCACAGGCCTGTGGCCTTGCATCCACATAGGGCACGCCAATGCCAAAACCATCACGGATATCAGCCAGCTTGATCGCTTCTACGGGACAGACCTGGACACATTGGCCGCACTTTATACAGGCGGCGAGGAACTCTTTTTCTGCCAGCGCACCGGGTGGTCTCAGCCGCAGGGTCGCGCCCTTTGCTACCGGGTAATA
>JAOUMO010000169.1 GCA_029881425.1 Gammaproteobacteria bacterium | reverse complement strand
AAGCATATTATATACACTTCTCCACTTACACAGCTAAGAAGTATAGCTGCCCATATCAGCCTTTACATGAAACAGCGCACAAAATGCAGCATCGGCTATGATTTTTGTATTTCCACCCTCATTTCTACCCTTTAAACAGGCTCAATCGGCCTGGCGACGTAAAAATGCAGGTATATCCAGTGCATCATCATCAAAAGCATTGGTGTGGAAATCCCCCCCTGCCGCCTTCTTTCTGAGTACAGTAGGTTTACTTAGTTCATCAAAATCCACTTCGCCATTGTTATTTCTCTGTACGACCTTCATTGGCTTACCCTGTGACCCCGCCAACATGCTACCCAGGCCCGTGGCCACCACGGTGACACGTAATTCGTCCTGCAGGCTTTCATCAATAGCCGTTCCCATAACCACGGTTGCCTCTTCCGATGCAAAGGCATGGATAATCGCGCCTATATCTTCAAACTCACCCAGGGTCATGCGGGTACCCGTAACATTGACCAGGATACCCCTGGCACCGGAAATATTGACATCTTCCAGTAATGGACTCGCAACCGCCGCTTCTGCAGCAAGACGGGCACGGTCTTCGCCACTGGCCAGGCCAGAACCCATCATACCCAGCCCATTTTGCGACATTACCGTACGAACATCTGCAAAATCGACGTTAATTATGCCCGGATGAGTAATCAGCTCGGTGATGCCCTGGACCGCATTGTGGAGTACGTCATTAGCCCCCTTAAAGGCATTCATCAGGTCAAAATCACGGCCATACACACTCAACAGCTTGTCATTAGGGATGGTGATCAAGGAATCTACATTTTTACTTAATTCATTAATGCCCTGCATCGCCACTTTCATGCGATTGGCACCCTCGAATACGAAGGGTTTGGTTACCACACCCACGGCCAGGATACCCATATCACGGGCAATCTGTGCAACGATGGGTGCTGCACCTGTACCCGTACCACCACCCATACCGGCGGTGATAAACACCATATCTGCGCCCATTATGGCTTCCTGGATACGTTCACGATCATCCAGTGCGGCCTGGCGACCTACTTCAGGATTGGCACCTGCACCAAGTCCCTTGGTGATGTTTCCGCCAATCTGTAATGACATGGCACCATCTATTTTATTCAATGCCTGTGCATCTGTATTTGCACAGATAAAATCAACACCATCAATACCACTGGCTACCATATGGGTCACGGCATTACCGCCACCGCCACCTACGCCAATAACTTTGATGACTGCGTCTTGAGCAACAGAATCCATCAATTCAAACATGGTTGATCTCCTCATTTATATTTTTATGTATGGTTACTACTGCACCAGCCAGGCACGCCTGTACTGAAACAGCTTTTATTATTTGTTGTTTATGGTTACACCATCCAGCACAAATCGTGGCATGCATGGCGGTTAAAAGTTCCCCTGAAACCAGCTCTTCATTCGTTCCCATATACCTTTCATACCCCCATCTGCTGAAAAATAATGTGTACCGGAGTTTTGGTGCTGCTCACCAAATAACAGCAGGCCTACACCGGTGGCGTAAATAGGATTACTCACCACATCAGACAGGCCACTTACAAACTGTGGCACTCCTAATCTAACGGGCATATGAAAAATCTCTTCTGCCAGTTCAATCACGCCTTCCATCTTTGAACTACCACCGGTCAATACAATACCGGCTGCAATAATATCTTCGAAACCGCTTTTGCGTAATTCGGCCTGCACCAGGGAAAGCAACTCGTCGTAACGCGGCTCGACCACTTCGGCCAATGTCTGTCGCGATAGTTTACGGGGTGGCCTGTCACCAACACTGGGCACTTCTATAGTTTCATCTGGATTAGCCAGTTGCCTCAGGGCACAGGCGTATTTAATTTTTATTTCATCGGCGTACTGCGTTGGGGTTCTCAGGGCAACCGCAATATCATTAGTTACCTGGTCACCTGCAATAGGTATAACAGCAGTGTGACGAATGGCACCATCAGTAAAGACAGCAATATCTGTAGTACCACCACCAATATCAACCAGGCATACACCCAGTTCCTTTTCGTCATCTGTCAGCACAGCATAACTGGAGGCGAGTTGCTCAAGAATAATGTCATCGACCTCCAGCCCACAGCGACGCACACACTTAATAATATTCTGTGCCGCACCTACAGAACCCGTTACCAGGTGTACTTTTGCTTCCAGCCTTACGCCCGACATACTGATGGGCTCACGAATACCTTCCTGGTCATCAATAATAAATTCCTGGGGCAAAATATGCAGAACACGCTGATCCGCAGGAATTGCCACGGCCCTGGCCGCATCAATTACCCTGTCAAGATCCGAATCACTCACTTCACGGTCTTTTATAGCGACGATACCGTGTGAATTGATACTTTTAATATGGCTCCCGGCAATACCTGCGTAAACTGAATTAATCTGGCAACCCGCCATTAACTCAGCTTCCTCTATAGCCCTTTGTATTGACTGTACAGTTGACTCAATATTAACCACTACCCCTTTTTTCAAGCCACGGGAAGGATGTGAACCAAGCCCAACAATATCAATTTGTCCATTGCCGGTTATCTCACCAACAATTGCGACAACTTTTGAAGTACCAATGTCGAGACCAACTATTAGATTTTTATCTGTTTTTTTAGTCATTCTTTTTCTATGCCTCTTTCCAGGCTACAGCCATGCCGTTGGTATAACGCATATCTACGTGTTTAATTTTATTATGCTGTTTATATAAACTTTGCGTAAATACACTAACAAAACGTTGTAATCGTTCATGATAATTCTCACGACCCAGTCTCAATTCAAATCCAGAATCCAGGTGAATAACCCATGAACGACGCGAATCCTGGGTTAATTTCACAATTGATAGCCCGGCATCCATCAACCATGACTGCATGCCCGCAAGCTCTTTAAGCATATTTCTATGCTGCCCTTCGGGCCCGTTAATTCGTGGTAACATCATATTTTTATCCAGCCTTTCTGGCGTAAACAATTCAGCTCTTGAACTTAATAGTTGATTATCACTCCAGTAAGCGACTGCCTGTTTTTCTATTACACGAACCCTTAATTCATTTGGCCAATAACGTCGTATAGAAACGTCCTCTACCCAGGGAAGCTCTATCACAGCATTACGCACGCTAACAAGGTCAACTGTAAAAAAACCACCTTGCACATGAGGCAATGCCTGTGTCCGTAAACTCTGTTTTGACAGGTATCTAAACTCACCTTCTATCTGTACCTTTTCTATAGGCAACACGTTCAATTGATCAATCTTTTGATACAAACCTGTCAGCACAGCCAATGTAATCACTACCACAGCACCACGAACTAACGAAGACAACTTTATAACTCCAGTTAGCTTTTCATGCCATGGCTTCAGTTTTTTATTCTTTACTGAAGACCTGACTGCCTGACCACGCTTAGCCATTATCAAGCGTTCCCTCCAATATAGTAACCACCAGCTGCTCAAAGCTAATACCCGCCTGTTTTGCAGCCATAGGAACAAGACTGTGGTCGGTCATACCCGGCACGGTATTAACCTCAATCAACCACGGCTGCCCGTCCTCATCCAGCATAAAATCTACTCGCCCCCAGTTTCGTGCATGTACAGAATGAAATGCCCTGGTCATTAAATCAGCCAGTTCTTTTTCCCTGGCTTCAGGCAAACCACAGGGGCAATGATAAACTGTACCCGTATCATCATATTTCGCCTCATAATCGTAAAAATCCCTTGGCGTTTCAAGACGAATCATTGGTAGTACCCGCTGACCAAGAATGGCGGCTGTATATTCCTCACCCTGAATAAATTTTTCCGCAATAACGGTACCTCCATGTTGTTTGGCCATCTGCCATGCTGCCACCATATCCGCAGCATTTTTTACCTTGCTCATTCCAATACTCGAACCTTCCAGCACCGGCTTGATCATTAACGGTAAACCCAGCTCCCTGACAGCAATCTCACAATCATTTTCATCATTTAAAATAATGTATTCCGGCGTGGGTAATCCGAGGCCACGCCATAGCTGTTTGGTAATCAGCTTATCCATTGATAGCGCCGAACCCATAACGCCAGAACCAGTGTATGGAATTCGAACAATTTCGAGCATGCCCTGGATTTCACCATCTTCGCCACCACGACCATGCAGCACATTGAATACACGATCAAAATGTCCCTGCACCAACTGCTCACATACATTCCTGTCTGCATCAATGCCTACGGCATTAATACCTTGTGCACACAGGGCATCAAGTACGGCCTTACCGCTTTTTAGAGAGACTTCACGTTCTGCTGACCAGCCACCCATTAATACGGCAACTTTTCCAAAACTATTCATCAACCTGCTTCTCCAACTATTTTAACTTCTGTCTGTAAACTTACGCCCTGTTTGTCTTTAACTTGCTGTTGTACATGCCTGATTAAATCTTCTATATCTTTTGCACTGGCATTACCAATATTTATAATGAAATTGGCATGTTTTTCAGATACTACTGCGCCACCAATCCGATACCCCTTTAAACCGCTTGCCTCGATTAGTCGCGCCGCAAAATCATTTTCTGGATTGCGGAATACAGAGCCACAACTGGGCAAGCCAATGGGTTGTGACTGTGCACGCTTATCCAGTAGCTGCCGGATATTTGTTGCTGCTTTTTCACCATCGCCTCGCTCAAAACAAAGCACTGCAGCAACAAACCATTCATTTTCAGGTCCTGTCACACGCCTGTAGGATGCAACATAATCTGATGCTTTGTGATGATGGACGCGACCCTGTCTGTCCATAGTTGTTACAGACTCAACGTATTGCCAGGTCTCACTACCAAAGGCACCGGCATTCATAGCCAACGCACCACCCAACAAGCCCGGTATACCCGCGAGAAATGCAGCATCTATCAAATTATTTTTGCTACAAAATCGTGCCAGCTTTGCGCAACTAGCACCCGCACCGGCAAGCACCCTGTTGTCATCAAGTAATTCGATTTCCGACAATCCACCCTTTAATGCAATCACGGTGCCTCGAATACC
>JAOUMO010000168.1 GCA_029881425.1 Gammaproteobacteria bacterium | reverse complement strand
AAAAAACAAAAGGACCGGCGCAAAGGGTCTGCTGCAGGTTGGCCTGTTCCAGATTCATGGAATCGATGGTTATCATTGGCAAAAAAAAACAACACCCTGATGTATCGCCTGTATATCTGGTTTCGTGCACGGTCTGTTTTTTCGAGGCGGCGTCCACGTAGTATTGTAAACAGGATTCTATGGTTGTTTTCGGTGTGGGGGCTTTTTGTTTATGTGTTAGCAATAGCCAGTATCTGGTGGGGTTCAAGTAAGGTTATTGATGATAACTTTAGTCGCCAGGCCGTAGACTGGGTAAAAAAACTGGATGAACTGGGTGTGCCCATATATGCGGCTGATGATCCTGTGTTATTCAAGTCAATTTCGGATCATGTGTCTCAATTTCCAGAGCTATCTTACCTTCGCTATTATAAAGCCGAAAATAATTCGGTAATAGCAGAATACACATCTGAAAAACTTGGTGATCATAGAATACCTTATTTGTCTCCTACCAGTCTCGAGCGTTTGAGGCTGCTGGTTGAGTCAGAGCAGCCATTGTTTATCAATACAGCAGCATCCAGCCTGGCCTTGATACAGGTGGCAGCGCCAATTGTTATTCGATCCTTTACATCGGACGGCCTGATTGGTTTTGATATGGAAGCCCCATTAGTTGAAAATTATAAAATCATCGGTTTTATCGAGCTGGGGCTGGACTTTAGTGTGTATAAAAAGCACCTTCTTAATAATATTTTATTGGGTAGTCTGATCGTTATTGTATTGTTCCTGATTACAGTATTTGTCGGAAGAATAGTGATACGACGTTCGCTCAGTCCTTTGATTAACCTGCGTAAACCACTGGCAAAGCTTGCCAATGGGAATACGGATATTTATGTCAAAAGCGGTGGTGATGAAGAAATTGATGCAATAGCCAGGGCCTTAAATACAACAATTAAGTCATTAAAAAGCAGGGATGAAAAACTGCGTAAACTGGCAAATTATGATTCTTTGACAGGGTTATTAAATAAGCATAATTTTAATATCCAGTTAAAACATGAAATAAACCGTGTAGTCAGGATGAAGTCCAGTGGCGCCATGCTATTCATTGATCTTGACCAGTTTAAATATGTAAATGATACCCTGGGGCATGCGGCTGGCGATCACCTGTTGATACAGATTTCTGAATTATTAAAAATGAGGATTCGTGAAGGCGATATAATCTCCAGGTTTGGTGGCGATGAGTTCACTATTATTGCACGGGATGTCTCAAAAGATGACGCGGAGGCAATTGCTGCTTCTATCATCAAGAAGATGCAGAGTTTTGTTTTTGTTGAAAATGATAAGTCATTTAATATTTATTGCAGTATTGGTGTGGTGATGATCGAGTCTGGACAGTTTTCGGCAAGTGAGGTGTTTTCACAGGCGGACATGGCCTGTTTCCAGGCCAAGTCGGCGGGGCGTAATTGTTATCGTGTATTTGATAGTGTTGAACAGGATGAGATCAGGAAATCCACGGATATTAGCTGGTCAAAACGTATAAGTGATTCGATTGAACATGATGGCTTTGTGATGAGTTATCAGCCTGTTATTGCAAGCCAGGACACGGGAATAGAGTTTTATGAGGTACTGGTTCGCATGCGGCTGGATGACGGCAGTTCGGTTTTACCATCGGCCTTCCTGCCTGCTGCAGAACGGCTGGGCCTTACGGATGAAATCGATTACTGGGTGATAAGAAATGCTATACGTAAGATGGCTGAATGCAACCTGTCTGAAAGACGTGTAAGCCTGGCAATTAATCTGTCAAATAGTATTTTTGAAGCCAAAGATTTTTCAGGTAAAGTAAACCGATATATTAAACAATACGATGTTGATCCATCACTGTTGTATTTCGAGATAAATGAACAGTCCGTATTACGGCAGATAGATCGTGCAGGACTGTGTATAAAAGAACTGGTCGACCTGGGTTGTCATTTTACACTTGAAGATTTTGGTTCCGCACTGGGTTCCTACAATTACCTGAAACAACTGCCTATCGACATGATTAAAATTGATGGTGATTATATCGAGAATATGGTGAGTGACCCCGTGGATCAGGCGGTGGTTAGTTCGATGATTAAAATCGCCAAAACACTGAATAAAAAAACCATGGTCGAGTATGTAGAAGATGCGGCAACACTTGAAATGGTGAAGTCGTTTGGTGTTGATTTTGTGCAGGGTTATTATTTTGGTGAGCCCAGACTCAACATAGACTCAATGGAATACAGCAAGGCCGTTAGTAAACTCCATTCTAATATTGTGCATCTTTAATCTTTCCTGTCGGGCTTATCTTTTTCCACCACCACCGGCACGTAGCAGTATTCTGTCCATCATTCGATAACTTAAAACACGCCTGAGATAGCCAAACAGGTAAGTTGGCACGGTTACGTAATAACGTATCTTCGCCTGTTTTGATTCCAGTGCATGAATGACCTTATCCAGCACCGCTTCGGGCCCGAGGGTGAAGGGTGCCGCCGGCCCCGGTTTTTGCAGGCGCTGGATCATCGACTCATACTGTTGCTGATGGACGCTGTTTTTTGTGCTGATATAACGCTGGAAGGCCGTGTAGGCATTTTCCCTGAATCGACTGGTAATGGGGCCCGGTTCAACCAGGCTGATCTGGATGCCGCTACCTGTTAGCTCATGACGCAGGGTATCGGTGAAGCCTTCAATGGCAAACTTACTGGCATTATAGGCGCCACGGTAGGGCATCGCGGCAAATCCCAGTACGGAACTGTTTTGGATTATCCGTCCATAGCCCTGTTTGCGCATCACCGGTATGATCAGGTTGGTCAGTTCCAGCCAGCCGAATACATTGGTTTCAAACTGGGCGCGTATCGCATCACGATCCAGGTCTTCCACGGCGCCGGGCAGGCCATAGGCACCATTATTAAACAGGGCGAAGAGTTTACCGTTGCTACGTTGTAGCACCTGATCAACAGCCTGCTGAATTGAGCTTGTGTCATCCAGGTCCAGTTGGAGGCTCTCCAGTCCCTGTTGTTCCAGTTGTTCAACATCCCGCTGCTGCCTGGCCGTGGCAAATACCCGGTAACCGCGTTGTTTGAGGCCAAGCGCCACGCATAAACCTATACCTGATGAGCAGCCAGTGATGAGTATGGTCCTGTTTTTGTCGGTCATAGGGGGATTCTTTTTATATGTGTCGTGATTCGCCTGCAATTCTTGGGTATAATAGCCCGCCCTTCGGGCTTGTGGCTGATTTTATTATATTGCAGCAATAAAAACAGCGTGTGAGCGATATGAATAGTGGGCTTATGTGGTTGATTCATCACGGTAATGTTGGTTGCTGGTGAATCAAAAATCTTAATAGAATGAACAGTTTTCGGAATTGAATTATGCGCAGTCATTACTGTGGTCAGGTTGAGGAATCCCTTGTCGACCAGGAAATAGATCTTTGTGGATGGGTTAACCGTCGTCGTGACCATGGCGGGGTTATATTTATTGATCTTCGAGATCGTGAAGGCCTGGTACAGGTGGTGTTCGACCCTGATAGTCCGGAGATGTTTGCCACTGCGGAGCGTATCCGTAATGAATATGTGCTCAAGGTTAAGGGTCGCGTCAGGGCACGTAGTGAAGCCACCATCAATAGCAACCTGAAGACCGGCAAAGTCGAGGTACTGGCACTTGAGTTGACGGTACTGAATGCCTCTGAGACGCCACCCTTCCAGCTGGATGATGATGTTCACGAAGACAATCGCCTCAAATATCGCTACATCGATTTACGCCGTGACGACATGCAGCAGCGGATGCGCATACGTTCACAGGTGACCCGTTTCCTGCGCAATTATATGGATGATCGTGGTTTCTGGGATATCGAAACACCGATGCTGACCAAGGCAACACCGGAAGGTGCACGTGATTACCTGGTGCCCAGCCGTACCCATCCTGGCGAATTTTTTGCCCTGCCGCAGTCACCCCAGCTATTTAAACAGTTGCTGATGATGTCCGGTATGGATCGTTATTACCAGATCGTACGCTGCTTCCGTGACGAAGACCTGCGTGCGGATCGCCAGCCCGAATTTACCCAGCTGGATATAGAAACCTCTTTCATGAACGAGGACGAGGTGATGTCACTCACGGAAGATATGATCCGGGAGCTCTTCGCCAATGTACTGGAAGAGGCACTACCCAATCCCTTCCCGAGAATGACCTATGCCGACGCGATGCATCGTTATGGCTCAGACAAGCCCGACCTGCGTATCGATATGGAACTGGTGGATATCGGCGACCTGATGGCCGATGTGGAATTCAAGGTCTTCTCCGGCCCGGCCCAGGACCCCAGGGGGCGCCTGGTCGTGCTGCGTGTGCCCAAGGGTGCGGGACTCAGTCGTAAGGAAATCGATGGCTACACCGACTTCGTCAGCCGTTATGGCGCCAAGGGCCTGGCCTGGATCAAGGTCAATGATATGGCCGCCGGTCGCGAGGGCCTGCAGTCACCGATTGTTAAATTCCTCCCCGATGAGGCACTGACTGCCATCCTGGAGCGCAGTGGTACCCAGACCGGTGACCTGCTGTTCTTTGGTGCAGGCAACGCCAATGTGGTGAATGAGTCCATGGGTGCGCTACGCGTCAAGCTGGGCCACGACCTGGATATGGTCGAACGCTGCTGGAAACCCCTGTGGGTGGTGGACTTCCCCATGTTCGAATGGAATGAGCGCGAAAATCGCTGGGATGCCCTGCATCATCCATTTACTTCACCCGATGCGAGTAGCCCTGAAGAACTGGCAGCCAACCCCGGCGGGGCACTATCCCGCGCCTACGACATGGTGTTGAATGGCTGTGAGCTGGGCGGTGGTTCGGTACGTATCCACGATACGGCGATGCAGAACAAGGTATTCGAGGTGCTGGGTATTGGCGAACAGGAGGCCCAGGATAAATTCGGCTTCCTGCTGGATGCCCTGAAATACGGTTGTCCTCCCCATGCTGGCCTGGCCTTTGGCCTGGACCGAATGGTGATGTTGATGACCGGTGCCGGTTCTATCCGCGATGTCATGGCTTTCCCCAAACACAGTCAG
>JAOUMO010000167.1 GCA_029881425.1 Gammaproteobacteria bacterium | reverse complement strand
TGTCGGTGGTGGGGCTCTACCCACTAGAATCGGTTATTATATTTCATATCGCGCATCGGTTCACGCCCCATCAGGTAGTCGGGGATATCAGGGCTTACATTGATAGCACTCCCTATCGCCTTTAGCAGCGTTGCAGGTGTCGTTGACTGATATCAACGACACCGCCGGCAACCTGGTTGTAGGCTTTACATATACCTGTTTTTACTACTTCTGCAATTATTCAAAGACTGTCATTCATCAACCAAAAGCGTCAAGGAGACCATGATGAAAAATGTCGAAAACCTGTTCAATACAACCATCACCGAAATCGAACGCATGCTGAATACCAAGACCGTGGTCGGTGAACCAATTACGGTTGAAGGCAATACCCTGATTCCACTGATCAGTGTTGGCTTCGGATTTGGTGCCGGTGGCGGCGAAGGTACAGATCCGGGCAAGTGTGCCGGAACGGGTGGTGGCACGGGTGGCGGTGGTGGCGTTAAACCCGTTGCACTGGTCATCATCAACAAGGACGGTGTACGCGTTGAACCGATAAAAAGCGGTACGGCTTCGGTACTGGAGAAAATCGCCGAGACCATCGGCAAAGCGACCACAGGTCAATCGGAGAGCGCAAAGTCAGGCTAGCCCGTGGACTATCTACTGCCCATTATCGGCATCTTGCTGCTACTGTTGATTGCACTGCTGGCGGCACCGCTCTCGATTAGATTTTATGTTCATAGCAACCAGATACTGCAGGGCTATGCCCGCTTTCGCCTGTTATTTGGCCTGGTAAAATTTCAGCTGCATTTTCCCAGCCAGGACAAACCGGTAATACATAATAAACAGGCACCGACAATAAAACCTAAGCCCCATAAAACAAAGAATGGTTCGCGTAGTGGCATTCTTTTTTTTAAGCAGTCGATATTTCGCCGGCACGTCATCAATTTTATCAAGGACCTGTTTCGTGCAACCCATGCGAGAGACCTCTACCTGCGATTACGTATTGGCCTGGGCGACCCGGCTGATACTGGCATGTTGTGGGCGATAATGGGGCCTGTATCCGCTATGCTAAAAAACGGTCAGGGCATGATGATTGAGATCGAACCGGAATTTATTGATGCCGTTGTAGAGATCGAGAGTCACGGTAATTTCAAACTAATACCGCTTCAATTTATCGCCCTGACAATTGCATTTATATTGTCACCGACAACACTACGCGCATGGCGCACGACGCGCCAGGACAACTAGCCATGGAATATCTCACCACAGATACAAGCATTACCCTTGCTGATGTGACACTGATCCCTATTGCGTGCATACAGCTCTATCCCGGCACTAATGACTCGGGGTACTGGCTATCGGGAAATAAAAAACCCTGGGCCCTGATCATTTGCGATACAAACGGCATACATGCTTTTAATATGCAATCAGCCGAAATCCCGATTGCGCCCCTGGTGCAAAAACTTCCCGAGCTTAACGCCGTACTCGCAGCTTACCGTGACAACGCCACTTAACATGAGCCAGGCAAGCCGTTAGTCTTTTAACTGCCGGTCACATACTTCAACAGATCCACCACCTGCCCCGGTGTTTTCGCCCAGGCCATAGCCGCGCCATCGACTTCTTTAAGCGGGTGAATAATATCGTCATCATGTAATGTGATATAAGGCTTGCCCAGCGCCGCACAACAGCCCGCATCGAATGCCGCATTCCACTGCTTGTATTTATCACCAAATCGCACAATAGCAATATCACATTTTTCAATTAATGTTCTGGTGCGAATACCATTCACTTTTGCCGACTTATGGTCGCGCCAAAAACCTTCGCCCTCCACACCCAGCACATCGCCGGCGGCATCACTGGCCTCATGGTTGGTAACCGCCGAGGTAAATACCACCGGTAATTCATTGTCTCTGGCACCCTGCATAATTTTCTCGCGCCAGTCCGTATGTATTTCGCCGGATAAATAGACCGTCCAGTTCATCTTCATTACCTCTTGAATAGTGTTAATTAAAATGCAATTAATCTGTCCTAATTATCATCACGCCGATAAACAATCCGCCGCCTGGCACCTGCCATTTTCAGTGATTCATAAAGTGCCACCGAAACAATAATGACACCGCCAATCAATACCGAGCGCCCCGGTTCTTCATTTAACAGCAGCCAGGCAAACAGCGTCGCAAAGAAGGGCTGCAAACAGGAGATCATCGCGATGGATTTGGCCGGCAGGTGTTTCAGGCTATAGGCCAGTAAGGTATGCGCCGTTGCGGTACTGATGACACCCAGTAAAAGCAGGGTTAACCAGTCGCCGGCGCCCATCTGAACCACGGCCGGATACTCGACAAACAGGGCCAGCATAAATGAAATGGCTATCACCTGGTGCATCATCAGGCGATCCGCCGATATGCCCGGGTAATAATATTTTTGCATCACATTTCTTAATGCAAAAAGAAAAGCCGAGCTAACACCCCAGAAGACGCCCTGTACTATATCGCTATCAAACGCGTGCATATCATCTTTCACCATCATAAAAATACCGATGAGTACCACAATCGCGGCGAAGATATCTGGCAGGCGGATTTTTTGTTTGCTAAAAAACGGCTCCAGTAGCACCGTAATCATCGGGTAGGTAAACAGTGACAACATACCTATTGCTACCGTGGATACCTGCATCGCGTGGAAAAAACTAACCCAGTGCAGACCCAGTACCACACCGATCCCATAAACCCCGAGGTATTGCCGCAGGCTATCCAGCCGATATTGACGTTTGCCCAGCAGCGCAAACAGGAACAGGGTGATCGCTGCCAAGACACTACGCAATTGTGTGATCGAGGTTGCATCGAGCGGAATAAGCTTGGCGAATAGGCCGTTTAGGGCCAAAAGAAATACGGCAGCATAGAGTATAGGCATGCCGTGTTTGGGATCAGTCATAGATTACCATCAGTTGCGTTTGTAGCTGGATTATATGACCACCCTGACAGCCATCATACGATGATTCAATAACTTGCCGGGCCGAGCCGGCCCAGCTTATTTTTTCTTCCAGCTACCACCCTGTTGTATATAACTACCAGCCTGGGATTTTTCTATGGCCTTTTTACCCGCCAGTTCCTCAACCGCCTTTAACGAGGTTTTATTACGCGCCGCAATCTCCTGGTACCTGGCCTTACGTTGCGCATTCACGTTTTTTATTAATGCGGCGATTTCAGCTGACGGTGTACCGACAGCAGCAAGGTAACCACTGGGTGTCTCACCCACAGCACCCTGCGCCTTTGCTGCCTTAAGGTCAATCGAATAGGCAGGCTGCGCCATGAGTAACAGGCATGTCGCAATGATGGCTAGAATTGTTTTCATTGTTGATATCTCCTTAGAAGAGTCCACTGTCGGCACTGAATACGTCTTCGAGTTCTTTATCTACTTTAACGTGAATTTCATGCTCTATCTTGACATTGAGGTTAATCGTAATGGGTTTATCCGGCGCCTCGACCCTGACGGAAGGAGAGCAGCTGATCAGGAACAGGCCCATCATTATTATTAGCAACTGTGTTTGCATGGTAATTTCACCAGGTTATTTATTACTATTGGATTTTTCGTATTGCTTACGCACTTTTTCATCGATGCTATCGCTTAAACCCTGCCCAAAACGTAAACTCTTGAGCAGTGAAACCAGGTTCTGCTCCGTATTAATATTCAAATGCACGGGACGATCCGTATCAAGCTCGGGACTGGTACCCTGCAACTGCAGGTTCACTCCAAGCAGGCCCTCGGGCGTGTAGTTTACAGCCGCAGCAAGGCGACTATAACGGAAATCCCTGAGTGCATCCAGCACGATTCCCGTAAGCTGGTTCTGTTTCAATTGATCTGCGCCGGCAGCGGGCCTGTATTGAATCGTACCCATACGTATATTATTTATTAAGGCACCGTTTTCAATCAGGACGCCCTGCTCATTAATTTCAACGGGTATAGTCCCATCAACGGTCCCTGTTACTACAATATCATCAAGCTGCTGGGTTTTAACAATCTCGGCCAGGTCGATATTATTCGCCTTAATCTTAAACTTGTGTGCGCTTTTATTCAGATCATAGATAATTTCATCACTTGAAACATGTCCCCCTAATATTTCACCTCTGAGATCTTTAACCATAAACTGCGGCTGCACACCACGGCCAGACACTCCTACTGCAAGCTGCGCACCCATATTACTTACGCTCACACCGGTATCCAGCTGCTGGACACGCGCCCTGGTGCCGCGAATAGATTTAAGGCCAGGCAATACTTCAAGCTCATGCTCGAATGAAAGCCCGGAGAAGACAGTATCCTTCGCCAGGACGCCACCCGCATCCTCGATATTTATTTTTGCCCTTACTCGCAACACATCATCCTTTGACCATTTGGCATGTGATGACAGGCTGACTTTACCGGCCAGTAAATCGAAGGGATAGGGCCATGGTGTTATCAGCTGGCTTATTTTATTTTCAGGATTATCCAGGCTGACAGGCACTAACTGACTTACCCTTAAATAACCTGTATTTTTAGAAAAGTCATTTTCAAGATCAAATGCAAACTTGCCCGGCAGGGTCGCCGGCAGGAACTTACCCTCAAGCATAAGACGATCTGGATCGACTTTACTATTCATACTGATGTCTTTCAGGCGAATCACCTGTGAGCCATAATGCACAACCAATTGGTCAGAATTCAAAAGGCCTTGATAATCCCAGCCCTCATCCAGCATGCTGAATCTACCAGCAATGGCAATATCCTGTCCCACAAGAGAAAAACTTTCATCGCCGAATTTTTCGAAGGTTACATGTGACCCGGCCAGCAGGTCTGTCTGTCGCAATGGATTGATAACCGGATTTTTTAAAATAAATTCGCCGATAACATTTTTTGCCCTGTATGAATCAAGGGCCAGTCTTTCGCAATCGACACTTAACCGGGTTACGATATAATCATCGTTCGCCGCATCAATGGTTAATGTGCCTTTAATATTACTGGCATCGACCATACCATCCATTTTATACAGCACCCCCAGCCAGTGCTGCAACGGGCGCGGCTTAAGATGATATGTACCACTTATTGATG
>JAOUMO010000166.1 GCA_029881425.1 Gammaproteobacteria bacterium | reverse complement strand
TCACCATGTCCCCGACCCAGGCCGGGCCTACAATTAAATAACGTCGCTCACTGCTCATGCCCCCGGTCATACCCCTGCTCATACCAGTGAAGCCAGTACATTTTCAACCATCATCACATTGTCACGCAGATGCTGAGGATTAATGGTACCGGTGATCATACTGCTGACACCGGCATGCTTGAATACATATTCAAATGCGGCTTCAATCCCGCCACCACCGGCCGATTTATCCGCATGACCACTTTGCAAACCCTTTTTGACTAACACACCCTTGTTCAATTCATGGGCGCGAGCAATCACAGGCTCATCATGCACATCCACCGGATTGCAGGTAGCCATCACCACATCGGTGTTCTCAACGACCCATAAACCACCGTCAGTTGTCTTGGTTGACATACCATAGGCACGCAGCAAGCCCTGTTCTTTCAGGCGATCCAGCGTCTCCAGTACGGCCTGATGATGAATGATCTGCATGTCTTGACCATCTGAATGTACCAGAACGACATCGACGTAATCCCGGCCCAGTCGTTTTATGGTGCGCTCGACACTCATGCGGGTATGCTTGGCGGTAAAATCAAACCTGGACTCGCCATGTTCAAAAATCTCGCCGACTTTTGTAACGATCACCCAGTCATTCTTATTCGATAATAACTGCCCCAGACGTGCTTCACTATTACCATATGCAGGAGCGGTATCAATCAGATTAATTCCCAGATCCCGGCTGAGTGCGAGTAGCTCACGTACAGCAACATCATCAGGAATCGTAAAACCAGTTGGATATTTAACCTGCTGGTCACGACCGATCTTGACGGTGCCCAGCCCCAGCGGACTGACCTGGATGCCAGTTGCACCTAATGCTCTTAATTCCACGTAAGCTCCATCACCAAGACCATCGACCCTCTTCCTGCCAGGGCAGAACAGCATACCGAGGATGGGGCAGATCTTTTAGCTCGTTTACAAAATCAGTTTCTCCCGCGCCAAGCAGGCCATCTTCCTGCAACAATCGTTCTATCTGTTCTGCCAGAACAGGAGACAGGGCCAGCTTGGTCGGCCAGGCGGTAATAACATGGTGGTTCTCCTGTGCATAAACCGTATCCGGTCGGTGCCCCTGCATCTGGGCTACTTCAGCACGTTCAACAGGGAGCGTCATCCATTCGCACGCTGAACAGTCCAGCCAGGGAAATAAACTCATCAATTCTTTTTGTGCCGCCTTGATCTGACTGGCAGCATCACGTTCCACACCTTCTTCCGCCAGTTGCCCGCCCAGATACCAGACCGTCTGGCCTTGACTATCCTGATGTGATGAAATAGTAATTCGCGGGTTCACCGAGGCCCCCAGACAATGGGCATAAACCGAAGTTAAGGCTCGGCCTCTCACCGCGACCATGTGCAGAGGACGTAATTGCATTGACGGTGTGTCTCGATCCAGCAGGGCCAATAAAGACTGATTTCCCTTGCCGGCCATTAACACAACTTTACTGGTCGTTAATTCAATCCCCATTGATTCAAGTTTGAGTTTTATTAACGCTGTATCCGTACAGTCAAAAGTAACATCCGCAGCATCAATTTTTAGAATATGTTCCCGCGCCGGCTCCGCCAGCGCATAAAGCAGCGACGCGACATCGAGCACCGGTTCGTCCAGCTGATAAACCTGTCCCTTAAATTCTGGATTTTGAAATAAGGCAGGATAGTCCTGTTGTGAAACAAGCTGGGTACGACTACGCATTAACTTGCTGGCAAAGAACCCCGCCATACGGGATGTCAGACTGGTCGTCGACCAGAGATATTGAAAATCAGACAGCACTTTTACCTGAGCCAAATCCAGTTCACCTTCTCCATCGAGACATCGTCGCCAGCGTTCAGGCATGGCAGCGACCGTCTGCGCGGCATCAGACACTTTGCCGGTTAAGGCATATTTAGTGCCGCCATGGATAATGCCCTGTGCATAACGTGTCTGTCCTGCACCGATGGAATCCGCTTCCAGTAACACCACGCTATAACCTTGTTTCAACAACCGTCGCAGTAACCAGAGGCCGGCTACACCCGCGCCAAAAATAACAATATCAACTTTAATCTGCCGGATTTTATTCACCTTTATCGCGGGCACGAATGGAACTGATAATTCCCGTGGTCGACATATTATCCACATAGGTCAGTACACGCACTTCCCCCCCGGCTTCCCGTACACATTCACCGCCTGGAATTTTATCGGGATCATTATCCCCACCCTTGACCAGCATGTCAGGCAGCACCCGGCAAATCAGTCGGGTAGGTGTGTCTTCATCAAAACCAACCACCCAATCCACACAATCCAGTGCGGCCAAAACCCGCATTCTTCGAGCCTGGATATTGATCGGACGCTCTTCGCCTTTCAAACGCTTGACCGAGGCATCATCATTCACGGCAACGATCAGACGATCGCCCAGTGCCGCTGCCTGTTCAAGATAAGTCACATGACCGGCATGCAAAATATCAAAACAGCCGTTAGTCATGATCACGGTTTCTCCGTGTGCCTGGGCCTCCTGCACCAGGGCGACCAGCTTATCTTCATCAACAATACCCTGAGTCACTTCCTGTTGCTCACGTAATCCCCGCCGCAACTCCTGCGCGCTGACGGTCGCAGTCCCCAGCTTGCCAACCACCAATCCCGCCGCCAGATTTGACCAGGCAGTGGCATCGGCCATGCTTTCGCCCGCAGCAATCGCGGTCGCAACAACCGCGATCACCGTATCGCCGGCACCGGTCACATCGTACACTTCACGGGCCCGGGTAGGTAAATGCAAAGCAGGTTGATCTTTTTGCAGTAAGGTCATGCCTTTTTCACTGCGCGTAATTAACAGGGCATCCAGCTGTAACTCCAGTAACAGCGCTTCACCTTTTTTAACAATTTCTTCATCGCTATGACAGGCACCCACCACCGCCTCAAACTCTGACATGTTTGGCGTGATCAGATTTGCGCCTTTATAACGGGAAAAATCGGTGCCCTTGGGATCAACCAGTACCGGTACATTTGCTTCTCGTGCTTTTTTAATAAACGCCTGAACTTCAGATAAGGTTCCTTTGCCATAATCGGAAAGCACAACAGCTTTAGTCTCCAGCAGTTTGTCCGCATAATCGGCCAACAACAATTTTGATTGATCCTGATTAAAACCATCCTCAAAATCCAGCCGGATCAATTGCTGGTGCCGGGACAGCACGCGCAGCTTGGTTATGGTTGGCGTATCTTGCTGGGCGATAAAACAACAATGCACACCATGATCACTCAACAGTTTTTCCAGTGCCGTTGCAGCTTCATCCTGGCCCGTCAAGCCCTGCACCGTGACATGGGCTCCCAGTGCAGCAATATTCAGCGCCACGTTGCCGGCACCGCCCGCCCGTTCTTCTGAATTACCGATATGAACAATCGGGACCGGGGCTTCAGGTGAAATACGCGAAGTATCACCATGCCAGTAACGATCCAGCATCAGATCACCCACAACTAATACGCGAGCGGTACAAAATTCAGGAATATGTTGATTCATATGGCGTGTCAATCAACCAATTTGATCTTTCAATACATACAAAGCACCACAATAAGGACAGGTAGCTTCGCCGGTTTCTTCTACGGGCAAGAACACCCGTGGATGAGAATCCCACAGGGTCATGTTGTCCATCGGGCAGTGCAAGGGCAAATCATCGGTTGTAATTTCATAACGACTGACTGCATTGGCCTGCAATTTTTTCTTGCCTGAAGTTGCCGTATTACTCATATTTTTTTCCTCAAAATTAACCTTGTAGGGTCGGATTAATCCGACCAGGTTTGGCGGGATAAATCCCGCCAAATCACTCAGACTACAAAATCCAGCCAGTCTTTGTATTTGTCACCCAACTTATCCAGACGGCCATGCACCAGATCAAAATACTGGCTTTGCAGTTTTTCGGTGATCGGCCCACGTCCACCATTACCAATCTTACGACCATCCAGTTCCCTAATCGGCGTCACTTCCGCCGCACTGCCGGTGAAAAATGCCTCATCGGCAATATAGACTTCATCACGGGTAATACGTTTTTCACGCACTTCGAGCCCGTTGTCCTGAGCGATCTGGAAAATAGTCGCGCGGGTAATCCCGTCCAGTGCTGAAGTCAGATCCGGAGTAAACATGATCCCATCACGAATAATAAAGATGTTCTCACCGCTGCCTTCAGCAACAAAGCCATCAACATCCAGCAGCAGGGCTTCATCATAACCATCGCGCATGGCTTCCTGGAGCGCCATCATGGAATTCATATAATTGCCATTGGCCTTGGCCTTACACATCGTGACATTAACATGATGACGTGAAAATGAAGAAGTACGAATACGGATACCTTTTTCAAGACCATCGGCCCCCAGATACGAGCCCCATTTCCAGGCCGCAACCATCGCGTGAACCTTGAGATTATCCGCCCGCAGCCCCATGCCTTCCGAACCATAAAAAAACATGGGACGAATATAAGCCGTTTGCAGATTATTTTCCCGAACGACCGCTTTTGTTGCGTTGTTTAAGGTTTCCTTGTCGAAGGGAGCCGGCATGCCCAGAATATGCGCCGAGCGTAACAGGCGATCGGTGTGCGCTTTCAATCGGAAAATTGCTGTGCCGTTATCGGTCTTATAAGCACGCAGTCCTTCAAAAACTCCCATGCCGTAATGCAGGGTATGTGTTAATACATGAGTCTGAGCCTCGCGCCAGGGAACCATTTCCCCATCCAGCCAGATAAACCCGTCTCTGTCCGACATCGACATGCTATTTTTCTCCCAAAATCAAAGCTGTAAAATCAAAACGGCTATTCTATATAAATATGACGTTGTTTGCCGTATTTTGTGTGGCCTGTTTTTGTACCAATTTTTACCCGGCTTCTAACCAGCTATTCCAGATATTGCTTACCTGCTGCCTGTATTCCTGAAATTCTGAATCGGCAATCAATCCACCCTGTTCCTGCAAGGCCATATGGTGCAGATAATTGCGATATTCCTTGTAGGCGGTATTGAGCAAATGCACATTCTCTTCCGCCATTAAACCCGTTTTGGCGATTTGCTCCAGGATCCGG
>JAOUMO010000165.1 GCA_029881425.1 Gammaproteobacteria bacterium | reverse complement strand
TTACAGCATGAAAGAGGACGTTCATAAGGTATAAAAGAAAACGCAAATGAACGCGAATATGCGCAAATAAAAATATATTACTGTATTGACACATGAACAGAACGATAAGTTTACAGGCATGTAATAAATAATAATCTAATGCCCACTTTTATTTGCGTTGTTTGCGTTCATTCGCGTTTTCTTTCTCTTTTCCTATCACAAAACTAAATCACTAAAATTATGCGATAGCGTATTTTTTAAGTCGATAGAGAAAGGCATCACGGCTTATACCCAGCAAACGTGCAGCATGGCTCTTGTTGCCATGGCTCATACCCAGTGCCTGGTGAATCAGGTCCACTTCCAGGTTCTCCAGGTTCACACCATCGCTGGGTAAGCGAAACCCCTTGGCGTTAGATTCTATTGGACTCATCTCTAACGGCAGATTATGTTCTGTAATCTGTTGACCGGGTAAAAGCACGACCAGCCTTTCACACATGTTGCGTAGCTCACGGATATTACCGGGCCATGCATAGGCCTGCATGAATTTAATCGCTGCGGCGGTAAAAACGGGGGCATCGAGTCGGTGCTGCTGTGCCAGCTGCTGAATAAAATGCATGGCGAGTAATTTAATATCGCACTGGCGCTGCTGCAATGTGGGTAACTCCAGTGGCACGATTTTTAAGCGGTAATACAGATCATCGCGGAACTGGCCAGCAGCTACCTGCGACTTAAGGTCACGGTTTGTCGCGGCGATGAGGCGAACATTGACTTTCTGCGGCTGTGAATCACCCAGGCGCTGGCATTCGCCATACTCTATAAAACGCAACAGTTTGGCCTGCACCGTTACCGGTAACTCGCCAATTTCATCTAAAAATAAGGTACCGCCTGCGGCCTGGCGGATATAACCGGGCTGGTCAGAATCGGCACCGGTAAAGGCGCCCTTTTTATGACCAAATAATTCGGATTCCACAAGTGACTCGGGTAAGGCGGCACAGTTTATTGTTATAAAGGGCTTATCGGCGCGGAGGCTTGCAGCATGCAGGGCCTCGGCCAGCACTTCTTTACCGGTACCGGTAGCGCCCTCGAGGAGTACCGTAACATCTGTGCTTGCGACGATCTGCGCAGATCGAATCACTGACTGAAATTCAGCCGCCTCACCAATCAGTTGTTGAAAGCTGTTCATCTTAGTATCCAGATATTAATGGTGATGATGCTGGCCATCACCGCCGCCAATAAACAGGCTCGCCAGAGCCGTAATTACAATAATCAAACCAATCCATTGCCGTGCCTTTGCCGAACTGGCAAAACGTCGTACCCAGCTGGCCATGAAGCCGGCGGATAACATAATGGGCAGGGTACCCAGGCCAAATGCCAGCATCATGCCTGCGCCCTGCACGCCGGAACCAACGGTTACGGTCATTAATAACACCATGTAAACCAGTCCACAGGGCATCCAGCCCCACGCCATACCATATAACAATGCCCGCAATGGGGAATTGATCGGCATCATTTTTCGTGCAATCGGCTCGATCCGCTTCCATACCGGCTGTCCGAGTTTTTCCACCTGTACCATCTGTGGAAACCAGCCCGCCAGGTAAAGACCGATGGCGACCATAAACCCAACACCCACATATCGCAGGATATCATGGGCATTTTCCAGCCCCAGTGCCTTGAGGATCTCGACACCGAAGGCACCGGCGATCATGCCTGCAGCCATATAACTGGCAATGCGCCCCAGGTTGAACAGGGCAACAAAACCAATCATGTAGCTTTTACTGGAACGGATTTCCTGCGGTAGACTGAGGCTCAGGGCCCCCATAATCCCACCACACATGCCCAGGCAGTGTAAGGTACTGCCGATGCCGATAAGAAATGCCTGCGAAAGAGTGAGTGGTGTATCCAAAAATTTGTCACTTTATATAATTTCAGTTTATTCTAATACCTAATAAGACAGCTGTATTGATTTATTTCATATAAGGATATCGATATCGCCAAAATACTCATCACCGGTGCCAACGGATTTGTCGGCAGCCATGTCTTGCAGACACTGATGGCCATTCAGCATAAGGACGTTGTGCCCGTTGCCGCCTGCCGTGACCCACAGCGCTTACCTGCCGGCTATACGGGTGAAATTAGACAGGGTGATTTACGTGACCCAGACTACCTGGATCGCCTGCTGGTGGGCATAGATGTCGTCTGCCATACCGCTGGCTGGACCAGTTTTCTCAATACAAAAAAGGCATCTCGCCAGCAATACCTGGAGCCCACACTGGAGCTGATCCAGCGCGTACTCGAATGGCGCGTGCCCCGCTTTGTCAACCTCAGCAGTATTGCCGTAGCCCGTGTGGCACAACGACAGGATGGTGAAACCAGGGCTCAGCCGGGGCGTGGCTGGCCAATGATCAGCTGCATGGCCGCCGTGGAGGCATTTATGCTGGCCCATGCCACCCGCAGCTGCTCATTTATTAATCTACGCTGCGGTATCTACAGCGGCCATAGATTGCATACCGGCTTACTGCCACTACTGATTTCACGGATGGATTCACGGCTACTCACCCACCACCGTGGTCAATATGGCTATTTACCGCTGGTGGACGGAATCGACCTGGGACAGGCCTTCGCACGGGCAGCACTGGCACCTGAAAACATTGGCTACAGGTCGATGAATATTATTGGCCCTGACCTGCCAAGCCAGGCTGAAGTAATCGACTTTATCCAGCAACAGACAGGAATCATTCGATTCCGGGCCGGCCTGCCCCGTGCCATCAATCGCTGGATTCACCCCCTGCTCGGGCTCATTCCCCATGCATCGGGTGCTCCCCTGTTTAACCGGAACCTGGGGGATTACCTGAGCAACCCGAAACTTTCAAATGACCTGGCCCGACAGGTGCTGGGCTATGACCCCACCATAAGCTGGCAGGCCTCTCTGCTCAACCTGCTGGACGAGATCAGGAAACACCCTCAAGCAGCCGCGCTACACAGCCCAATCAGGCCCTTAAATTAAGCACTGTCCGGCCTCGTACCCGGCAATACAGGGTCATTTAAAGACCCTGGGCTACAAAAACATCAAAAAAACACATCAAAATATTCTTATAAACACTGTTGACTTTTAAAAGTCAGACATATATCTTATTTTATATTCTAACTGTTTATAAGCGATACCAGCCGCCCACAACCAGCGTAAGGAGTACACCATGAACGCACCCCATCTCCAGCAAAACAGTGATGACCATCAGGAGCTGTCCCTGTCACGTGATGAACTGAACACATGGTTTGATCAACGTTTTGAGGAAAAAATCAGGGAAAAGGAAGACAACAAAACACCGTCCATGAGCATTATTGCCACCAAGGGTACGATGGACTGGGCCTATCCACCCTTCATACTGGCATCTACCGCCTCGGCCCTTGGCTGGGACGTTTCGGTATTTTTTACCTTCTACGGCCTGAATCTATTAAAAAAGGATCTGGACCTGGAGGTCAGTCCCCTGGGTAATCCCGCGATGCCCATGAAAATGCCCTTTGGGCCCAGCTGGCTACAGAATATCAATATGAATATTCCCAATGCACTGATGGGCAATATCCCGGGATTTGAAAAGATGGCTACCGCAATGATGAAAAAAACCACGCGCAATAAGGGCATTGCCAGTATCGAGGAGTTGAGAAGCCTGTGTATTGAAGCGGAGGTAAAGCTGGTGGCCTGCCAGATGACCGTGGACATGTTTAGCTATAACCAGGATGAGTTCATTCCCGAAATAACCGACTGGATTGGTGCTGCCAGTTTTCTACCTGTAGCGCAAAAATCGGATGTATCTCTCTTTATCTGAAGAGCATGACAGCTTGCCTTAATCCTGCACCCGACGATCATCACCGGGTGCAGCCAGGCATCACGGGTCAGCTCAGACCCGGACTTAAGACTTACAACTAGACCATTAAAATGGTTTTCTCAAATTCTTCTGCTGACACGGCCTTACTCCAGAAATAGCCCTGCCCCTGGAAACAGGCATTACTTTTTAGGAATGCAATTTGGTGCTCGGTCTCGACACCTTCGGCTATCAGTGATAATTCCAGCGCATTACTTAGACTCGAGATGGCCTTGACTATGGCTATACTTTCACGGTCCTCAGGCAGGCCCGATACAAAACTACGATCAATTTTTACCGTATCTATAGGAAAATCTTTAAGGTTGGACATTGAGGCATAACCGGTACCAAAGTCATCCAGCGCAATTTTTAGACCCATGGCGTGTAAGCGGTCGAGTACCTCGCAGTTCTTTTGCCGATCTTCCACCAGGATACTCTCGGTCAGCTCGATTTCTATTTCTGATGCAACCAGCTGATACTCCTCCAGCATTTTTTCAAACAACCCACAAAGATCCTGTTCATGGAACTGGCGTGCGGATACATTGATAGAGATATTATGGATACTGTAACCATTTCGCTTCCATTCACTCATTTGTTTACAGGCCTGTCGTATAACCCAGTCACCTAGTGCAACGATCAGTCCCGTCTCTTCGGCCAGGGGAATAAATTCATCCGGCGGTATCAGACCCTTTTCAGGGTGCTGCCAGCGCACCAGGGCCTCCATTCCTGAGCACTGCCCCGTGGTTAGATTAAATTTAGGCTGGTAAAACAGGACCAGCTCTTCCCTGTCAATGGCCTGTCGCAGGCATTGTTCCAGCTCCAGCCGGCGCATCGCCAGGGCACTCATTTCGGCCGTATAAAACTGGAAAGTATTACGCCCCATTTCCTTGGCCCTATACATGGCAGTATCGGCATTTTTAAGCAGGCTACCAAAGCTATCGCCGTCATCGGGATACATGGCAATACCAATACTGCCACTGGTATGTACATCGCGGCCATTAATCGCCATGGGCAGCGCAAGGAGTTCAAGCAAATTCTGGGTAATGCTAATGGCTGATTCGGCATCAGATAAATTATCAAGGATCAGGGTAAATTCATCGCCACCCAGGCGTGCAATAGTATCCGTCTGGCGCAGATTTTTCTGTAATCGCTGGGTCATGGATGTCAGCAGCTGATCCCCCGCATCATGCCCCATAGAGTCATTGATCACCTTGAAATGATCTATATCGATATATAGCAGGGCAAATT
>JAOUMO010000065.1 GCA_029881425.1 Gammaproteobacteria bacterium | reverse complement strand
GTGCTCTACGATATCCTCGGGATTTCAGCCGGTAGGATTCCCAAATTTTCAAAGAACTACCTGGCGGATACTGCGGATATAGCGGCCGCGGTGCGCCAGTATGTCGATGACGTGAAACAGCAGCGCTTTCCCGCGGCTGAACACAGTTTCGAATAGTATTTATCCTCTCCATGATTACCTGTCAAACCATTGATGCGATACGCCAGCAGGTAGCGGACTGGAAGACGGCTGGCGATACGATTGCCTTTGTGCCGACCATGGGTAACCTGCACGCGGGGCACCTGCAACTGGTATCACAGGCGCGCCAGCAGGCCAGTCGGGTCGTGGTGAGTATCTTTGTGAACCCCCTGCAATTTAACGAAGCCGCCGATTTTGAGCACTATCCCCGCACAATCGACGAAGATTGCCGGCAACTGCAGTCTGCAGCTGTTGATGCCTTATTCCTGCCCACGCTGGATGTTATCTATCCCCACGGCCAGTCGGCAACGACAAAGGTCATAGTGCCCGGGCTGGGGGATATCCTCGAGGGTGAGCATCGCCCCGGTCATTTTACTGGTGTGACCACGGTCGTGAACAAGCTCTTTAATATGGTGCAACCGGACCTGGCCTTTTTTGGTGAGAAGGACTATCAGCAGCTGATGCTGATTCGCCGTATGCGGGATGATCTGGATATGCCGGTGCAGGTTCGCGGGGTTGCGACTCAGCGCGAGCCGGATGGCCTTGCCATGAGCTCGAGAAATGGCCGTCTTGATGCGGGTGAGCGCCAGTTAGCTCCCTGTTTATATCAGCAGCTAGCTGAGATTGAAGGTGCGATTGCCCGGGGTGAAGAGGATTTCAGGCAACTGGAGCAGGATGCAGAAGCGCACCTGGATCGACAGGGTTTCAGGACCGAGTATGTACGCATCTGTCGCCAGCAGGATTTGTCAGCGGCGCAACCGGGTGACGATAAGCTGGTTATTTTACTTGCAGCCTGGCTGGGACAAACCCGATTAATAGACAATATCTCATTTTCATCGCCTTCAGCTTGAACCTCGACGGCGAATAGCTCATAATTTCACGTATTACAGTTTTAGACTGTTCTTATTTAAGGGCCCCAGGATATATTCATGCAGTTAATAATGCTCAAATGCAAACTTCATCAGGCACACGTAACCCATTCCGAGCTGGAATATGAGGGTTCCTGTGCAATTGATGGCAAATTACTGGATGAGGCCGGCATTCACGAATACGAGCAGATCCATATTTATAACCTGGCCAATGGCGAGCGTTTTACGACCTATGCGATTCGTGGCCAGGATGGCAGTGGTATGATTTCCGTAAATGGTGCGGCCGCACATAAGGCGAATCCGGGTGATCGAGTGATCATTTGCAGCTATGTGCAACTGGAGCAGAAGGAAGCTGCTATGTTTCGACCGAAACTGGTGTATCTCGACCAGGACAATAAGGTTACCCGTACCGGTAACCAGATCCCCGTACAGGTTGCCTGATTTTTTAAACGGCAATGTCCAGTAAGTTATTCACGATATAATCTCCCGTTTATTATGTCCAAAAAAAATCCGGCTATTGCCGGATTTTTTTTGGACAGTTAATCCCTGATTTTTCCGGCTTATCCCGTATTTCGCATGCCTGCGGCAACCGCGCTGATGGTGCGCAGTAAGGGGTTGAGCCATTTTTCCTGTTCAGCCTCACTATTGTCCTGATCACGGTAGCGCTTCAACAGCAAAATCTGGATGTGGCTTAAGGGATCCTGGTAAGGGTCGCGCCGATCCAGGGACAGCCTGAGTGCAGGGAAGTCCTCTACCAGTACATTTTTCTCGGTGATGCTGAGAATATGTTTGACCGTTCTTTCGTATTCATCACGGATCATCGGGTAGATCTTTTCTGCAGTGGCCGGGTCTTCGCACAGGTCGGCATACTCACGTGCAGTCGACATGTCCGCCTTGGTCAGTGCCATTTCCGTATTACTGATTAAGGACCTGAAATAGGGCCAGTTCCTGTTCATCTCGCGCAGTAGCACCAGTTGTGATTCACCCTGTGAAATCATGCTATCCAGAGCCGAGCCTATGCCATACCAGGCGGGCAGGGTGGTGCGCGACTGTGCCCAGCCAAAGACCCAGGGGATGGCGCGAATCGATGACTTCGAGCGGTTGGCCTTACGGTGTGATGGCCGTGAGCCAATATTCATCATACCGATTTCGCTGACCGGTGTGGCCTCGTAGAAATAATCGAGGAAGCCCTCGGTCCTGTCAGTGAGTTCACGATAGGTGTTCTCGCCGACACGGGTGAGCTCCTGCATGGCCTTGATGTAGGTATCGGTTGCTGTCAGTGGCTGCTCGGTCACAATTGACCGACTCGCCATCATCAGGCCGGAAATACCCATGGTCAGTTCATAGATAGCTGTTTCCGGGTTGCTGTATTTAAACGACAGCACCTCGCCCTGCTCGGTGAACTTGATCTGGCCATGCACCGTGCCTTCTGGCTGGGACATAATGGCGTCATGGGTCGGCCCGCCGCCGCGACCGATGGTGCCGCCACGACCGTGGAACAGCCGGCAATCAATGCCCTTGTCCCGGGTCAGCCTGATGACTTTCTGTTGTGCCTCAAACAGGTTCCATGAAGAGGCCATGATGCCGCCATCCTTACAGGAGTCAGAATAGCCCAGCATGACCTCCTGTAGGTTACCCGAGGTCTCGAGCAGGGTGCCGTAGACCGGGTTATTGAACAGTGCCTTGAGCACGATCTCGATGTGTTCCAGGTCTTCGATGGTTTCAAATAGTGGTGAAATACGGATCTTGCAGAACCATTCCCCGTCTTTTTTACCGGCAAGCCCCGCCAGGCTGGCGAGCCACATGACTTCCATTACATGGCTGGCGGCGTGGGTCATGGAGATAACATAGTTGCCAAAGGCGCGCGGTGAAATTTCATCGCGCATACGGGCCATGAGCTCGAACACCTCGAGGGTTTCCCGGTGCAGCTCATCCAGTTGCTGCTTGTCCAGATTAAACTGGGGTGGTTGCTCAATATAATTGGCCAGTAGTTCTAATCGTTGCTCTTCACCCAGGCTGGCATAGTCAGCCGCACCGGGGATCTGTTGCATGATATTGGCAACCGCATCGGAGTGGCGTGTCGATTCCTGGCGTATATCCAGTTTCAGCAGGAAGAAACCAAAGGTTTCCACCAGGCGGATGATGTCCTTGAGCAGGCCATCAGCAATGTTCTGGTCATTGTGGCCGATGAGTGAGTTACGGATCAGTACCAGGTCCTGTAAAAACTCTTTTTCTGATGGGTAGGCGTCATCGGCATTTTTGATCGGTTTGTTTTTGAGTCGCGCCTTCACCTGTTTCATATTGTGCTGCAGGCGGTGATGCATAAATGACAGCTTGCGGCGATAGGGTGCCTGGGTAAAGGCCTCGGGTGAGTCGGCAAAGACCTTGCTGCTCATGGCTTCATCAACTGCCAGGCTGTCGAGGAAGGACTGGCTGGGGTGACAGGTCTCCGAGGAGTGTGTCAGCTGGCGATTCAGCGAAATGACCCGGTGCAGGTATTCTTCAAGGATTTGCTGTGACTGCATGCGCAGTGCCATCGCCGTGGTTTCGGGCTTGACGAAGGGGTTGCCGTCACGGTCGCCACCGATCCATGAACCAAAGCGGATAAAGCTGGGTACGCGAATCTGGCTGTCGGCATAGTGCTTGATCAGCTTGCGTTCCATATTACGGTAAATCTGTGGTACCGAGGTGAACAGGCTTTCACGGAAAAAATACAGGCCGGTCTTGATCTCATCCTTGACCTGGGGCTTGTACTCACGGACTTCATTGGTGCGCCAGAGGATCTGTACCTGGGCCTCCAGTTCCTGGATGATTTCCTGGCGCTGGATTTTACCCAGCGATTTATCATTGAGTTGTTCATTCACCAGGAAGATACGGCGCAGGGCATTCATCACACCACGGCGTTTTGATTCGGTGGGGTGTGCGGTGAATACCGGGATATAGGCCAGCTGGTCGAGCAGCTCCTGCACCTGGGAGGCATCAAGGCCCTGCTCATGGAACTGTTGCAGGGTGGCATCAAAGGAGCCAACCCAGAGAGCATTGTCATCGCGGATGAGCCGGCGGCGTTGGCGGTGCTGGAAATCTTCTTCAGCTATGTTTACCAGGCTGAAATAGATACTGAAGGCACGAACCACCTGGGACAGGGTGTCAGCATCCAGGTTCTCGATCAGTTTCATCAGGCGCGCACGCTTGCGGACGTCATCGGTTTTACGCAGGCTGATATAGCCGGTGCGCAGTTTCTCTACCGCATCATAGACATGGGCACCTGCCAGGTTGAGCAGTATATTACCCAGTACATTACCAAACAGTTTGACACGTGAACGCAGTTCCTTGTCATTTGGCTGTGTTAGTTTTTTTGCAGGTGTAATCATGCTTAATCAGGTCTCTCATTTCGCAGGGCGCAGTATTATACCCCAAACTGTGAGCCAGTTTGACTTTATCCGTCTATATATCCCATTGGTTTTTATAAGGATATAAGAATATGCTATGAAAATCATTGAGTTAAAGCCTTTTAGGTCTTAGACTCATGCTTAATTGCAAGGCATAAATAATAAAAAGTGCGGTACACCATGATAGATCTAACCCAAACACCGGCCTGGACGGCTCTAAAATCCCATTATGATGAGGTCAAAGACCTCCATATGCGGGATATGTTTGCGGAAGACGAGCAACGATTTGAAGGTTTCTCGGCGCACCTGGGTGATATCTTACTGGATTATTCAAAAAACCGGATTACCGAGGAAACCTTTAGGCTTTTAATGGACCTGGCTCGCCAGGCGGGTGTAGAGCGCTGGCGGGATAAAATGTATTCCGGCGAGGTCATCAATTCAACCGAGGGGCGTTCGGTACTGCATGTGGCCCTGCGCAACCGTTCCAACACGCCGGTGATGGTGGATGGCGAGGACGTGATGCCGAAGGTGAACGCGGTGCTGGCACATATGCGCGACTTTTCCGATCGGGTGCGTTCTGGCGAATGGCGTGGTTATAACGGTGAGCGCATTAAAAGCATTATCAATATCGGTATCGGTGGTTCTGACCTCGGACCGAAGGTTGTCTGCGAGTCGATGAAGCCCTATGCACAACGTGGGCTCAAGGCCTATTTTGTCTCCAATGCGGACGCTACTCACCTGGTGGAAACCCTGAAAATGGTGGAGCCGGAATCCACCCTGTTCATTATTTCATCCAAGTCGTTTACCACCCAGGAAACCATGTTGAATGCCCATAGCGCACGCAAGTGGTTTGTCGACCTGGTGGGTAATGAAAAGGCCATTTCCAGTCATTTTGTCGCAGTGAGTACCAATGTTGAGGCAGCGAAAAAATTCGGCATAGATCCTGCCAATGTATTCGAGTTCTGGGACTGGGTCGGCGGTCGTTATTCCCTGTGGTCCGCTATCGGTCTGCCGATTGCCCTGTATCTGGGAATGGATCACTTTGAGGCCTTGCTGGAAGGTGCTCACCAAATGGACCGCCATTTCTACGAGACCCCGCTGGAGAAGAATATGCCGGTGATCCTGGCGCTGCTGGGGATCTGGTACAACAACTTCTTTGATGCGCAGAGCCATGCCATTATGCCCTATAGCCAGTACCTGGAGCGCCTGCCCGCCTATTTGCAGCAGCTGGATATGGAGAGTAACGGTAAAACCATCGATCGTACGGGTAATCGAGTCAATTATCTCACCGGGCCGATTATCTGGGGTGAGTCGGGCACCAATGGCCAGCACGCCTTCTTCCAGTTGCTGCACCAGGGTACCAAGCCGGTGCCGTCTGATTTCCTGATTCCCGCACTGAGCCAGAATCCACTGGGCATGCATCACCGGGTATTGTTCTCCAACTGCCTGGCGCAGACCCGCGCACTGATGCTGGGTAAGAAATACACCGAAGCGGTGGCGGAAATGAAAGCGCAGGGTATGGGTCATGAGCAGATCGAGGACGTGATTGCCCACAAGGTATTTGATGGCAATAAGCCGAGTAATACCATCATTTTTAAAAAGTTGAGCCCAAGAACCCTGGGGTCTATCCTTGCCATGTATGAGCACAAGGTGTTTGTGCAGGGTATTATCTGGAATATCAACTCCTTTGATCAATGGGGTGTGGAGTATGGCAAGGTGCTGGCGGGACAGATCCAGGAGGATCTCGCTGATCCGGTTGATGTGTCACACCATGATTCATCGACCAATGGCCTGATCAACTACCGTAAGTGGGTGTATTTTGATCCACTTAACCATGAATGATTTTTGAGTCAGGAGTCAGGAGTCAGGGAATATCGTTCCGGGTTTATCTAGCGAACTGATACCGTGAAATATATAACGACTTTTACTGTTATCAGGATGACAAACAGAAGACATCCACGATACTTTGTTTGTAGACCAACGACCAACGACCAACGACCAACGACTAACGACTAACGACTAACGACTTCCTTTAAAGCCCAGTCAATATGCTCCTGCAGCACCGGGTCTGCGCCCTCTCGCCTGGATTGAAGGGCGCTAACAATCGCCTCCGAATAAGGCGCATTACCCAGCGCCACGGCAATATTCCGTAACCACTGCGTATAGCCAATACGGCGGATGGGAGAGCCCTCCATCTTGCGCAGGAACTCATCTTCACTCCACACAAACAGCGCCACCAGATCAGCGGCATCCAGTCCATGGCGTACCTGGAAATCCTTTTCGAGTGTGGGCTTTGAAAACCGGTTCCAGGGACAGACCAGCTGGCAGTCATCGCAGCCATAAATCCGGTTGCCTATGGCCTTGCGAAATTCTACCGGGATTGTGCCCTTGAGTTCGATCGTCAGGTAGGAAATACAACGCCGGGCATCCAGCCGGTAGGGGGCAACTATAGCCCTGGTGGGGCAGATATCGATACAGGCCTGGCAGCTGCCACAGTGGTTGTCCGTTGTTGTGTCGCTTAGGGGCAGGGGTAGATCCGTATAGATTTCACCGAGGAAAAACCAGGAACCCGCTTTACGGTTAATCAGGTTGGTGTGCTTGCCCATCCAGCCCAGCCCGGCCTTTTCGGCCAGTGCCTTTTCCAGTACCGGGGCGCTATCGGTAAATACCCGGTAGCCAAAGTCACCGATCTCAGCCTGAATTTTAGTTACCAGTGTCTGCAGGCGTTTACGTAGCAGTTTGTGGTAATCGCGCCCCAGGGCATAGCGCGATATATAGCCAAGCCTGTGATTTGTTAGAATGTTTGAAATGGATTGCGCCTCTGGCGGAAAGTAGTCCATGCGTACCGAAATCACCCGCGTCGTGCCCGGTTCCAGCTCATCAGGGCGGGTACGCTTGGTGCCGTGGCGTGCCATATAGTCCATCTCGCCATGAAGCCCCTCATTGAGCCAGTTCAACAGGTGGGCTTCATGCTCGGCAAGGTCGATACTGGTCACGGCCAGTTGCTGGAAGCCCAGTTCCTGGGCCCATTGTTGTATATCGTTCAGTAGCTGTGCTGGCGTAATCTTCAAAGTGGTGGGTTTTTATGCTCAGGTTAAAAAGTACAATGCCTGTCACTATGACAGCAAAGCAGAAATCTTAAGCCAGTTAGTTGATGATGTCTCTGTTTTTAAAGGCAACGTAGATTGTATTCATCCGGTTTGAGCGTGGTGAGCAATAGTTTTGCTGATACAATACTGGCCTAATTGGAGCGATGCTGGACGCGTTTATTCAATTAATTAGATTTTCGAATGAATGCTTGATTCTTCGTATGCGATTTGGTCATATATGCGCCAGCCCAATAACGCCGATATTGTAATTCGGCATCATTAGTCGAAAAGATTCTATGAAAGTTCGTACCCGTTTTGCCCCCAGCCCCACCGGTTATTTGCATATAGGTGGTGCCCGTACCGCCCTGTTTTCATGGCTTTATGCCCAGAAAATGGGTGGCGACTTTATCCTGCGTATCGAAGATACAGACCGGGAGCGCTCAACCCAGGAAGCGGTGGATGCTATTCTTGATGGCATGGAGTGGCTGGGGTTGGAGCATGACCTGGGGCCTTATTATCAGACTGAGCGTTATGATCGCTATAAAGAAGTCATCCAGCAGTTAATTGATGGCGACCATGCTTATTACTGTAATTGTTCCAGGGAGCGCCTGGATGCCATGCGTGAAGAGCAGATGGCGAATAAGCAAAAACCGAAATATGATGGTTGTTGCCGGGAGAAGGGATTAAAAGCGGCTGAAGACACTGTCGTACGGTTCAAGAATCCACTGGATGGAGAAGTGGTCATCACTGACCATGTTCGGGGTAAAGTGGTGATCAGGAACGAGGAGCTGGATGATCTTATTATTGAGCGATCAGATGGTAATCCCACCTATAACCTCACGGTGGTGGTAGATGACTGGGATATGGAGATTACCCATGTTATACGTGGTGACGATCACCTGAATAATACGCCTCGACAGATTAATATTCTCAAAGCACTGGGTGCCCATATCCCGGAATATGCCCATATCCCCATGATTAATGGCCCGGATGGTAAAAAGCTGTCCAAACGCCATGGCGCGGTGAGTGTCATGCAATACCACGAAGAAGGCTATCTGTCTGAGGCGGTCATCAATTACCTGGTACGCCTGGGCTGGTCCCACGGTGACCAGGAAATCTTTACCCTGGATGAAATGATCGAGAAATTTGATATCAAGGACATCAATAAATCATCCTCTAACCTGAATATTGAAAAGCTACAGTGGTTAAACCAGCAGTACATGATCAAGCTCGACCCTGTCTATGTCGCCGAGCAATTGGCTTTCTATATGCTGGAGCATGGCATCAACATTGAAAATGGACCTAAATTAACGGATGTGGTCGAGCAGCTCAGGGAGCGCAGTAAAACCCTGGTTGATATGGTTGAAAACTGCCGATTCTTCTACGAGGATTTTGAAGCGTTCAATGAAAAGGCCGCGAAAAAACAGTTTAAGCCCGATGTCATTGATGTTTTCAATCAGCTCAAAGAGGGTTTGGTGGTGCTTGATGACTGGCGAGCTCAGGCTATCCATCAGGTTGTCGAAGACACGGTTGAAAAACTTGGTGTGGGATTTGGCAAGGTAGGTCAGCCATTACGGCTTGCTGTATCGGGTACGGGTAACTCGCCATCAATTGATATTACGCTTGAGTTGCTGGGTAAGGAAAAGACCCTGGCTAGAATTGATAAGGCGATGAAATATATAGAAAAATTATAGTAATTGCATGTGGTTTTCACTACATGGGTGAACGGTTGTTTTTTCTGTTATTGATACCTGTTTGGCATATGTATGTGTTTACATATTCCCTGCGACAAAGTATGATTCCACCACAAATTTGGGGCTATAGCTCAGCTGGGAGAGCGCAACACTGGCAGTGTTGAGGTCGGCGGTTCGATCCCGCCTAGCTCCACCAAATTCTTGCTTGAGTTGATCTTTCACTAAAATATCTTCAGGGCTTTATTTTGAAAATTATAGTAACTGGCGGGGCCGGTTTTATTGGCTCAGCGGTCATCCGGCAATATATTCAAGACACAGACCACGAAGTTATTAATCTTGACGCACTTACCTACGCAGGTAATCTCGAGTCGCTTTCTGACGTGTCCGAGCATCCTCGTTATCAGTTTGAACATGTGAATATCAATAATATTGATGAGGTGAGGCGCGTGTTCGATCAGCATCGCCCCGATGCGATTATGCACCTGGCAGCTGAGTCCCATGTTGATCGCTCCATTGATGGTCCTGCAGACTTTATCCAGACCAATATTGTCGGTACATACAATCTCCTGGATGTGGCAAAAAAATATTGGGATGGTTTAACGGGAAATAAAAAAGACAGTTTCCGCTTTCACCATGTGTCTACTGATGAAGTATATGGTGACTTAGGGGAGACCGGATTATTTACAGAAGAAACTGCTTACGAGCCCAGTTCGCCTTATTCCGCAAGTAAGGCATCATCTGATCACCTTGTACGAGCCTGGCACAGGACCTATGGTTTTCCAGTTGTTATCACAAACTGTTCAAATAACTATGGTCCTTACCAGTTCCCTGAAAAACTAATTCCCCTAGTGACACTAAATGCCCTCGAGGGTAAGCCATTACCTATTTATGGTAAAGGCGATCAAATCAGGGACTGGCTGTATGTTGATGACCATGCAAAAGCGTTAAGGCTTGTGTTGGAAACTGGCAAGTCTGGAGAAACCTATAATATAGGTGGCCACAATGAAAAAACAAATATGCAAGTTGTAAAAACAATTTGTGCGATATTGGATAAGCTTGTGCCGGATTCGGATCATAAGCCCCATGAGCAGTTAATTACATTTGTGAAAGATAGACCGGGTCATGATGTGCGTTATGCAATTGATGCCGACAAGATTGCAAAAGACCTGGGATGGTTGCCAGAGGAAACATTTGAAAGCGGTATTGAAAAGACGATTAGATGGTATCTGGATAATGCGGAATGGTGTAAGCATGTTCAGGATGGTAGTTATATGCGAGAAAGGTTAGGTACTGGCGAGCAAGCATCATGAAAGGAATCATTCTAGCAGGTGGGTCTGGTACGCGTTTATACCCTCTTACGCAGGGTGTAAGTAAGCAACTAATGCCTGTCTATGATAAGCCGATGATTTATTATCCGCTATCAGTTTTAATGCTGGCAGGCATCAGGGAAGTATTAATTATATCAACTCCACATGATTTGCCTCAGTTCAAATCCCTGTTAGGGGATGGTAAAAGAATTGGCATGGAATTCTCCTACGTTGAGCAGTCATCACCTGATGGCTTGGCACAGGCATTTATACTCGGTGAAGAGTTTATTGGCGATGATGATGTCTGTCTGGTGTTAGGGGATAATATTTTTTATGGTCACGGCCTTACAGAGCTGTTAAATAGATCAGTTTATAATGTGGTTGCAAATAGAAAAGCAACAGTGTTTGGTTACTACGTTAAAGATCCAGAGCGCTATGGTGTGGCTGAATTTAATCAACATGGAAAGGTATTAAGCCTGGAAGAAAAGCCTGAAAATCCCAAAAGCAATTATGCTGTTGTTGGGCTTTATTTTTATCCCAGCAGTGTTACTAGTATTGCAAAAGAGATAAAGCCATCTGAACGTGGTGAGTTGGAGATCACAACGGTTAACCAGGTCTATTTAGAGAAAGATGATCTTATGGTGGAACTGATGGGGAGGGGGTTTGCATGGCTGGATACAGGAACGCACGAAAGTTTGCTTGAGGCCTCGAACTATATCCAGACTATAGAAAATCGACAAGGCCTGAAAGTCGCATGTATAGAAGAGATCGCATATGAGATGGGTTATATCACTAAAGAAGATTTAATTGAGCTAGCTCAGCCGCTGATGAAAAACCAATATGGACAATATTTAATTCGGCGCGCCAATGACAA
>JAOUMO010000164.1 GCA_029881425.1 Gammaproteobacteria bacterium | reverse complement strand
CAGTTGTAACAGCTGCTACGGTTGTACCACCAGAATTTGGAATAACAAGTGTAGTCGGCTCCTGCTCAAACACCTGCAGGGTATTTGATGTTACAACTTCACTGGTTCCAGAAGCTGTCTGACCATCAATCACACCGTCGAAGGCAAGGTCGTCTGAAAGTTCATCAAGTACAGAGGTCGCGTCTGTCGCAGTAGAATTCTGTTGAATTTCATGTACAACAGCACCAACGGCTTCAATCGCAGAACGGTAACTAGCCGTATCACCCAGCTCATCTGTAGTATCGGTAGTTTCATCAACCAGGGGTGGCGTATTGAAAATATCAATTCTTGAACTCATGCCAAAACCCAGCGTTGAAGCAACCTGTTTGGCTGCCGTGCTTAAGTTAGCTTTAAATTGAGTCGCATCAGTAGCAGCTTGCTTCAGCGCGATATTGGTCGCCATGGATGTTAGTGGCGTTGCATAAATATTCTGGCCTGCGGCCAGCATTTTACTGGTAATAACCGTGCTCATGGTATTGAGTATGGGAGCAAAACAGGTCGATAGATCTGCCGGGTTGGTACAGGTACTAAGATCTTTAGTCGAAGCCGTAGCGGTAAATTTCAGCAGGTATGGCGGATTAAGCGGGAATGGAAGCGCCAGATCCTGGATTTTAGCCTGGCCACTGGTCGAGCCCGTATCAACTGCTGTAGATGAAACCTGGACAGGGCCTCCATCAAAGCTCAATGCATAAACAGCAACATTTGCGTTGGTCAATGGACCTTTTGTTGCGCCGCCAGTGATAGCCTGTAAGGCAATAACCGTATCTGTAGCGCCCTGGGCTGTGGTATCGGTATCACCACCGCCACCACCGCTACATCCAGTGATGACTACAGAAAATAACAGGGATAGACTGGCTGACAAAATCTTACTGTTCATAATTCCATTCCAATTTTTTTTATTATCCATAAAATATGAATAATTTTTTATCGAAATGGCACCGTATCATCAAGGTCAAGCCTGCAACATCCCCCAGATCAGGGGTTTTTGGGTTTGATTACAACAAGCTTGATATAAGAAAAGACAGGTTATTTTAACCCGCAATACCTAATTGAACAGCCTTCTGTGCCGCTTCTGCACGACTGGAGATATCTAACTTGGAGTAGATATTTTTTATATGTGAAGCGACCGTATGATGTGAAATATTCATTTCACTAGCTACATTTTTTACCGAGTAGCCTTTTGCAATCAGCTTTAGAACCTGTTTTTCTCTTTTGGTTAATAAGCCATCATCTACACTCGTTCTTATTGCTGGTGTGGACTCTTCATTATCTGAAAAATGTGTAAGTATCTTCAGTGCTATTCTGGGATTTAAGGCTGGCTTACCCTCGATAACACCCTGCAAGGCCTCAATTAATAACTCCCTACGCTGCTCTTTCAGCAAATACCCCTGGGCACCAGCTCTTAATGCAGAAAATAAATGGTTATCGTCATCATAAATCGTCGTCACTACCGAAATACAATCCGGCAACTCACTGCTGAGTCTTTTTAATAGTTCGACTCCAGAGCCATCGGGCAGGTTTAGATCGACTAGCGCAATACCAGGTTGAATACCCTTCAATAATTTATTGGCCTCTTCCAGGGATGAGGCAACATCGATAGTGATTCCGGGAAAGCTGCTCTCGAGCACCTCGTGCAAATACTGCTGTGCATCTTTATTATCTTCGAGGATAAATCCAGTTTTAATGTTTGTATTCACTATTATAATCCCGTTACCTGTTCTACTAGTGGCATATTCATATCGATCATGGTACCAGCCTCACTGTCTGAGCCCATCTTTATTTCAGCACCCATCTCTTTTGCCCTTCGTTGCATATTCAATAAACCACGGCCTTTTTTTACATTAACCATATCAAAGCCTTCACCATCATCTTTTATGATGAGTCGTAAATGGCTATTAATATAGCTCAATTCAATAGTGACATTCGATGCCGTTGAATGCTTGATAATATTAGTCACTGACTCCCGCAGTATTTTTCTTAAATTTGATTTTTCAGAACTTATCAACTGCAAATCCTTGTGAATGTTTGATTGCTGCCAGTCTAACTGCAAGCCAGCATCTTCACAACGCTGCCGGGTCTCACACTGCCAGTCAGACAGGTTTGATTCAAGCGACAATTCACCATTTTCAAGATCATTGATCACGTTACGTAATTCATCGAGTATGTCGCGCCCCAGATCAGCATTATCCTCTGACTCAGAGCGATAGATTAATGACAATACTTTCGAGCTCACATCATCATGGAGATCCCTTGCCAGTCGCTTGCGCTCTTTAATTGCGCCCTGTAACTGGGCATCCTGAAACTCAATTATGTGCTTATATACCAGTAATATAGCATCAATCATTAATGCATCGTTGGGAGAAAATAATCGAGCCCCCCTATTTGCGTTATACAACCTTATAGGTAAGCAGCCTGGCAAATCAGGCACAAGAATAGATTGGCCATGATTTTCTATTAAGGTTTTGGCGGTTTTTTTATCCCTGACAACGTCAATATGCAACGGATTATACATCTGGTCCAGCAATGTCGGCCATAGATGCCTGGGGCTTTCTGAATGGGAACGCGTAAGCAACAGGGTTAGCAACTCGGGTAGCAGCTGCCGGCTATTATAGCGCATACTCTTTTTAGCCAGGCGATCGAAAATAAACTGGCGCAAGGGAAAATACACCCAACCGATGAGGGCCAGTGAAATGATAATGCTCTCTTCGTGATTAACGCCTAAATTGCTAAACAGGAAGATATCAAAAATCACGACACCTGCACCGCACAACAACCAGAACCAGGCATTCAAAATCCAGCGATCCAGGTTAAACAGGCGATAACGCCTTAAACCCAGCGCCATGCCGAGATAAACAAACAGGAACAGCACCCAGCCCGTTTTTTGTGTCAGCACCGGCTCATGATCAAGCAGTATCGGCACCACGTTGAGGCCAACAAAGGCTATAGGACCGGATATCCAGGCCAGGATAAACCATTTTAACTGGGCGCGTGATACCGGATCTTCTTTGGATTTGATCCACTGCACAACACCAAATGAAATATCCAGTAGAAGCCAGAACACCACAGGCAAACGCACTGCATAGTCTAATGAATCATAAACCTGCAGGTAATTAAGCGACAGGAAAAGTACCGCAATAAAGACAAGAACAGGTAATACCCGGTAACTATGGATTGGTTTTGGATAAAACCAGAACAGGGCCGTACCCGGCACAGAAAACAACATGACCCCTAACTGGTTTGTCCTCGATAGTAGATTAAATAAATGACCATCAAGCGCCAGCTCTCTCGTGGTGTAAATGGCTGATGGCAGGATTGTCACCAGCATACCCATTGCCGCTAATACATAGAGCCTGGATGCTATTTCCTCCTGGCTGTATGCCCAGACCAGGACACCCATAACCACAATGCTATAGGCACAAAATAACTGGAACCAGAAAAAAAATGATAGCTGCGAGATTGGCCTGCTATCGAGTGGCGATAGCAGGTAATCACCGACAGGGGTAGTCAGCGTAATATTTTCCTGCAATAGAAATGTATATATTTCTGACTGCCTGTCAAAGAATGCCAGGTAATTGCTATAGAGCGCATGGTCGTCAGGCTCGATCATCAAATCAGCCGCCTGCAAATCTATGGTACGGCCATCGCTTAGCGATAACCGCTTAACCGCATCCCCCGGCTGCAACCCCGCCCTGTGCGCAGGGCTATCTTCTGCAACATAGCTTATTTTGACACCGGCCTCATCAGGGACAAACTCAAGCCCCATCCAGGGATGTGTGGTTGCCAGCCACACGGCATATAGCGTCACCAGCAGCAGGGCTGCGGACAGGGTTAGAACTATATGGTGAGGTGAGAACTGGCGTTGCATTACTATCTTTTAGAAGGCCCTGGACACACCAAAGCTTAACATTTGAATATGGCCGGTATAACGACCATTGTATGCATCTGTACCATTGGCATCGTAATCATCACCACCAGACGAGACAATCTGGCCCAGGTAACTTTGTCCCTCGACCACCCTGTCCTTAATCCAGGCGTATTGATAACCAGCCTTAAACGACCAGTCCTTATCCAGTGCATGGACAATACCAAAACTCACCATATATCGATCGGCATCAGCGGTGGTTGCATCAAAATAGGCATCGGCCTGCGCGGTTTCTTCATAAGCCGCACCGAACAACAACTGGTTTTTTTCATCCAGCGTATAACTCAGCCCGACACGATAATTTGTTACATCATCCCAGTGATTTTCTGTTACAGAGTAAATGGTCCCCTCGGGCAGCGCACCACCGGTTGCTTCAAGTACCGTTTCGTCGTACTGGCTCCAGCCGACGCGCTCGATATCAAACTCGAGATACACGGCATCATCCAGTGCATAACCCAGCCCCAGCTGTAAACGGGATGGCAGGCCAAGTTCGGTTGTAGCATAAACCCGTCCCATACCGGTAATATCGGTTGTGCCTTCGAGGCCTATATCAACCGCAGAGTGATAACTGATACCTGCCGACCACTCCCTGTGTTTATATTGCGCTGACATATTCCAGCCAAATTCAGTTCCATCACCACGCGTCTGGCTACCGGCCGTATTAAACTCAACCTTATTGATAGTGTAGTAATCGAGACCCAGGGCCATGACGAAATGATCATTGATCTTCAGCCCCAGACTGGGGCTCAGGGTAAACAGCTCGAGGCCACTGTTTAGTGGCTGCAGGCCGGCTATTTCACCGCCAGCCGATACCACAGTATCTACCGTAGAAAACTGCGAGAAGGTATCTACCGGCCAGACCGATTCAAGCCCAAAGGGCACGCCCAGGTGAAACCCAAGTGAATACTGTGGATTAATTTTATAGGTTAAATAAAACGAAGGTATGACAGCATCAGCAGCCTGGTTACTGATCGATCCGGTATCCGTATTGGGAGCTAGCGGGGAAACACGGGTATCGAGACTTACACCGATGAAATCAACCGAGAAACTATTTCTATCCTGGAAGCCCATCGAGGCATAATTATAGACAAAGGCCCCTGCAGAATCGGTATTGGCGACCATGGCATCGGATAAGGCGA
>JAOUMO010000163.1 GCA_029881425.1 Gammaproteobacteria bacterium | reverse complement strand
GATGCCTTTACGCCGCCGCCAAAATTAATTTTCCATTCCAGGTTACTGCGCGAGTCCGCATAAGATAACGCGGTCTTAAGGTCAATCTTGCCATCACTGAATAAGGTATAAAGTGATTGATCGAAGGTTTGCATACCATCCGCTTCACCTTTTTCCATAATCTCTTTGATTTCGTGGAACTGGCCCTTGCGAATTAATTCTGAAATGTAAGGCGAATTAATCAGGATTTCGATAGCTGCAACACGCTTGCCATCCATACCTTTCACCAGGCGCTGGGAGATGATGGCACTCAGGTTCATCGACATATCCATCAGGATCTGGTTCCTGGAGTCAGGCGGGAAAAAACTCAAAATACGATCCAGGGTCTGGTTTGCATTTACCGCATGCAGGGTAGTTAAACACAGGTGCCCCGTATCCGCGTATTGTATCGCGGCCTCCATGGTTTCCTTGTCTCGCACCTCACCAATCATGATCACGTTCGGTGCCTCACGCATCGCTTCACGCAGTGCATTTTCGTACGACAGGGTGTCTAGTCCGACTTCGCGCTGACCTACAATCGATTTTTTGTGATGAAACATATATTCAATCGGGTCTTCAATTGTAAGGATATGGCCTGGCATTGCCACACTGCGATAATCAATCATCGCCGCCAGTGATGTCGATTTTCCTGAGCCAGTAGCGCCCACGACAAGCACCAGGCCTTTACGCTGCAATACAATATCTTTAAGTTTTACCGGCAGATTCAAGTCTTCGATACTGGGAATATCAGCCTTGATGTGGCGAATAACCATCGAGACTTCGCCGCGCTGGGTGTATACATTAATACGAAACCGCCCCAGGTCCTTCATCGAAATACCCAGGTTCATCTCCATTGTCGCCTCAAAACCCATCTGCTGCTGATCATCCATCACGCTATAGGCAAACTCTTTTGCCTGTCCCGGCGCCAGCGGCGTTTTACCGATGGGGTGCATTTTGCCTTCGATATTCATACTAATGTGTGCACCGGTGGTAAAAAACAAATCCGAGCCACCGCGCTCAGCCATTAATTTCAAATAGGGTTGGAGATTCATTCAGCTACCTTGAAAATATTACAATTAAAATCAATAAAACGGCTCAATTAAATATGCCCCGACTAAAATAGGCGTTTGGATACATTCTCATCCACATCGGCTTCCATGCTAAGACCATCAACTTCTTTTAGAAGATCCGTATTGCTGGCATCCTTACCCTTCAGCTTAATACGCAGGCGCAGGTCATTAATTGAATCGGCATTTCGCAATGCATCCTCATAGGTAATCATGCCCTCTTCGTAAAGCTCAAACAGGGCCTGGTCAAAAGTTATCATGCCGTATTCATTTGACTTGGACATAAGCTCTTTCATCTCATGCACATTGCCCTTAAAGATCAGGTCAGACATTAACGGCGTATTCAACATGACCTCAACTGCGGGTATCCGGCCTTCATTGCCACGCAGGGGTATTAGCCGCTGTGAAATAACACCTTTAAGATTGAGCGATAAATCCATTAACAACTGGGAGCGGCGTTCTTCAGGGAAAAAGTTAATAATGCGATCCAGCGCCTGGTTGGTACTGTTGGCATGCAGCGTAGTCAAACATAAATGCCCTGTTTCTGCGAACGCAATCGCATACTCCATGGTTTCACGATCACGCACCTCACCAATCAAAATAACGTCAGGTGCCTGTCGCAAGGTATTCTTCAATGCCACTTCATAGTTTTCCGTATCCACCCCAACTTCACGCTGGGTAACGATACAGTTATCATGCTGGTGCACGAACTCGATCGGGTCTTCGATGGTAATAATATGGCCGTAGCTGTTCTGGTTACGATAACCGATCATCGCCGCCAGTGATGTTGATTTACCAGAGCCGGTAGCGCCTACAAAAATCACCAGGCCACGCTTTGTCATTGCCACATCCTGCAACACCGCAGGCAGGGTAAGCTCTTCAAACTTCGGAATATCGGAACGAATCACACGTAACACCATACCCATGGAACCACGCTGGGTGAAGGCATTGACACGAAAACGGGAAACACCGGGCAAGCTGATGGCAAAGTTGACTTCCTGCTGTGACTCAAATTCAGCCAGCTGCTTGTCATTCATGATTGAACGAACCAGTGTCTGTGTATGCTGTGGTGACAGGGGCTGGTTAGATAAGGGCGTCATTTTACCATCCACCTTCATCGATGGTGATGCGCCCACGGTTATAAATAAATCCGAACCATCTTTCTGTACCAGCATACGCAACAAATCGTGCATATAGCGGATGGCCTTATCTCTATCCATTACTATCTCCGGTCAAACTCAAATTATATATACGTTCTAAATATGGATACTTAATCAAAACCCATTCTAAAAATTATCTTTATTGGCTGCCTTGTTCATCGCCTCTTCCCGACTAACAAGGCCACGCTCCACCAATTCTTTCAGGTTCTGGTCCAGGGTCTGCATACCAATAGACTGGCCCGTCTGGATCGCCGAATACATCTGTGCAATCTTGTTCTCGCGAATCAGGTTACGGATCGCCGCCGTACCGATCATGATCTCATGGGCAGCGACACGACCACCACCAATTTTTTTCAACAGGGTCTGCGCGATTACCGCACGCAATGACTCCGATAACATGGCACGCACCATATCTTTTTCTGCCGCAGGGAACACATCGACAATACGGTCAACGGTCTTGGCCGCCGAACTGGTATGCAGGGTACCGAAGACCAGATGCCCGGTTTCAGCTGCCGACAGGGCCAGTCGTATGGTTTCGAGGTCACGCATCTCACCCACCAGGATAACATCGGGGTCCTCACGCAGGGCTGAGCGTAAGGCCTCGCTGAAGCCCATGGTATCCCTGTGCACCTCGCGCTGGTTCATCAGGCACTTTTTACTTTCGTGAACAAACTCGATCGGGTCCTCGATAGTCAGGATATGACCATAATCATTCTCGTTCACATGGTTGACCATGGCCGCCAGTGTAGTGGACTTACCCGAACCTGTAGGCCCGGTTACCAGCACGATACCACGTGGGGTATTGGCAATATCTTCAAAGATTTTCGGTGCCGCCAGCTCTTCCAGGGTCAGGATTTTTGAGGGGATGGTACGGAAAACAGCACCCGCACCACGATTATGGTTGAAGGCGTTGACACGGAAACGGGCCAGGCCAGGAATTTCGAAGGAGAAGTCACACTCCCAGTATTCCTCGAAGGTCTTGCGCTGCTTGTCGTTCATGATGTCATACACCATGCCATGAATATCTTCATGGGCCATAGCATCGACATTGATACGTCGTACATCACCATCAACACGAATCATCGGTGGCAGACCCGCAGACAGATGTAAATCTGACGCGCCATTTTTGACACCAAAGGCCAGTAATTGTGCAATATCCATTAGTACTCCCCGGAGACGATATTTTTCAGGTAATTATTCAACTCACCCTGCACCACCCAAGTTGCATCGAAAAATGGATATTTACAACCGTAAACACACACTTTCAAGCACTCCGGGAACCAGCCAGGGCCATCTGAACAGTTACATAATTTTGCTGACGTATTATCTTTTCAGCTTATAATGTTTATTTTTATAGTCAATTTTTTGCAAGGCTTCAGGATTAAATGCATCAAACACCCAATATTGCAGAGAATTTAAGCCTCATCCAGCAAAAGATTAGCGACTATGCCACAAAATACGGGCGTCCCGCGAGTGAAATCCAGCTGCTGGCCGTGAGTAAAACAAAATCGGCCAAACTCATCACACTGGCCTATGAAGCCGGCCAGAAAGCATTTGCCGAAAACTATCTACAGGAAGCGCTGGACAAGATACAACAGCTGGCCCCACTGGATATCTGCTGGCACTTCATTGGTAGTATACAGTCCAATAAGACACAGGATATTGCCAGCCACTTTGACTGGGTACACAGCGTGGACCGCTTTAAGATCGCCCGGCGCCTTAGCGATCAGCGCCCGGCTGATCGTGGGCCGCTCAATATCTGCCTGCAGCTCAATATTAACCATGAAGAGAGCAAGTCGGGTATTGACCTGGATGAACTGGCCGACCTGGCTAGCCGCATACGTTCCCTGCCAAATATCAAACTCAGGGGGCTAATGGCGATTCCCGCCCAAGCCGAAAGCTTTACCGAACAACGCCGTAACTTTAAATCACTCCACGATGCCCTCACCCGCCTGAACCAGCAGGGACATGCATTAGACACACTATCGATGGGCATGAGTAATGACATGGAGGCAGCGATCGCCGAAGGTGCCACCATTGTTCGCATTGGTACCGCCATCTTTGGTGCTCGCGAAGCCAAAACATCGTGAATGGGGTAAACTCTCACCGACAGGGCTAGAGACTAATTATGCAAACACACATTACCTTCATTGGCGGCGGCAACATGGCCAGCAGCCTGATCGGCGGGCTACTGGCAAACCAGTTTCCTGCGAACCAGATTACGGTAGCCGAACCCGATGCGGACAAGCTCGAACAACTGGCAAGCCAATTTGCAATCAACACCAGCACGGATAACAGGCTGGCCGTTGCCCACGCCGACGTGGTGGTACTCGCGGTTAAGCCACAGATCATGCAGCCGGTATGCCGTGCCATTGCCGATACGGTTCAACAGAAGAAACCACTGATTATTTCAATTGCTGCCGGCATCAGGAGCTCCGATATTGATCGCTGGCTGGGCAATCACTGCGCCCTGGTTCGCTGCATGCCGAATACACCCGCCCTGCTGCAGGCAGGCGCCACCGGGCTCTATGCGAATACCCAATGCAGCCAGGCTCAACAGGCGATTGCCGAACAGATCCTGTCGGCAGCCGGTATTACCCTGTGGGTAAAAGACGAGACACAACTGGATGCGGTCACTGCCGTCTCCGGTTCGGGCCCCGCCTATTTCTTTTTGCTCATGGAGGCCATGCAAAAAGCCGGTGAACAACTGGGACTGGACAGTGATACCGCAAAGCAACTCAGCCTGCAAACGGCACTGGGTGCTGCGCGCATGGCAACAGAAGGTAACGATGACCCGGCCACCTTACGCGCCAAAGTCACCTCCAAAGGCGGCACCACTGAAGCCGCAATTAACAGCTTCCTGGATAATGGTTTTGAAACCCTGGTAACCACGGCATTAACATCAGCA
>JAOUMO010000162.1 GCA_029881425.1 Gammaproteobacteria bacterium | reverse complement strand
ATCAACATTGTCCCGGGTTGTATCATCCAGTTTTCGCCAGGTCGTGCCGCGTTTATTTAATAGCGCTTCCCAGCCCAGTTGTTTTACCCACTGCCGGAGTTCTTTTTCAGGAACGCCCTGTTTTTTATAATCGTGGAACTGGTAATCGATGCCATGATCCGTGAGCCACTTACGGGCCTTTTTCATGGTGTCACAGTTGGGGATACCGTAGAGAGTAATCATAAAATATTTAAAGATTAGTCCGCAAATAGACGCAAATAAAAACAAATAGTCATCATTTTATTCGCGTTTATTTGCGGAAAAAAAATTAATCAATAGAACGTAGTAGTTCGTTGATACCCACCTTGCCTAAGGTCTTCGCGTCAACCTGTTTTACAATTACGGCGCAATACAGGCTGTAGGTGCCGTCTTTTGATGGCAGGTTGCCGGAGACAACAACGGAGCCCTTTGGAATGCGACCGTAACTGACTTCACCGGTTTCTCGGTTGAATATTTTTGTGCTCTGGCCGATGTAGACACCCATCGAGATAACGGAGCCTTCTTCAACGATCACACCTTCAACCACTTCTGAGCGGGCACCGATGAAACAGTTGTCTTCGATGATGGTGGGTGCTGCCTGCAGGGGCTCAAGTACACCGCCTATGCCAACGCCGCCGGAAAGGTGAACATTTTTACCGATCTGTGCGCAGGAGCCAACCGTAGCCCAGGTATCGACCATGGTGCCGGAATCGATGTAGGCACCGATGTTGACATAGGAAGGCATTAATACCGTGTTGGATGCGATATAGGCACCACGTCGGGCAGTGGCAGGTGGCACTACACGAACACCGGATTCGCGGAAGTCACGTGAGTTATAGTCGGCGAATTTTGACTGGACCTTGTCGTAATAATTGGTGAAGCCACCTTTGATGAATTCGTTATCATTGATACGGAACGACAATAATACGGCCTTTTTAAGCCATTCGTTTACGACCCAGTCACCACTGGTTTTTTCGGCGACACGCAGGCTGCCGGCGTCCAGCATCATGATGACTTCATCGACGGCTTCTTTGACCTGTATTTCTACGTTGCGTGGTGTGATGTCCGCACGGCGTTCAAATGCTTCTTCGATGATACTTTGTAAATTACTCATTGTATTCTCCAATGATTATAGGCTTTCAATAAAAGATTTAATTCGGTTTGCTGCAGCCAGGGTTTCGTCAAAGCCGGCCACCAGCGCCATACGCACATGGTTTTCACCCGGGTTGATGCCATTGCTGGTGCGGGATAAATACTGGCCCGGCAGGACGGTGACATTCTGTTGTGCAAACAGGCCCTGGGCAAAATCCGTATCGGCGATCGGTGTCCGTGCCCAGAGATAAAAACCGGCATCCGGTAGTTTAACATCGAGCAGGGGAGACAGTATCTCCAGCACCGCATCGAATTTCTGTTTATACAGTATGCGGTTGTCCGCGACGTGTTGCTCATCATTCCAGGCAGCGATACTGGCCTGCTGGTGATGGCCGGGCATGGCGCAACCGTGGTAGGTGCGGTACTGGAAAAATTTGTACATGATATCTGCATCGCCAGCCACAAAACCGGATCTTAGTCCCGGCAGGTTGGAGCGTTTTGACAGGCTATGAAAAACGATGCAGCGTTTGTAGTCGCTGTTGCCCATTTCCTGTGCGGCTTCGAGCAGGCCCGTCGGTGGATTATTTTCATCAAAATAAATTTCTGAGTAACACTCATCCGAGGCAATAATAAAATCGTACTTCTCGGCCTTTTCCAGCAGTGATTTGAGCTGCTGTTTGGGGATTACTGCACCGGTGGGATTGCCGGGTGAACAGATATACAATAACTGGCAGGCCTGCCAGTCGGCCTCGGGTATCGCATCGAAATCCGGCAGGTAATTGTTGTCCGCTGTCGTATTATAGAATCGTGGCTCGGCACCCGCGAGGAAGGCCGCCCCCTCATAAATCTGGTAAAACGGATTGGGCATCAGGATTACCGGCTGTGACTCACGATCAATCACGGCCTGGGCAAAGGCAAACAGGGCCTCGCGTGTACCGTTGACGGGTAATATCTGTGTTTCCGGGTCGAGGCCGTTGGTGCCGAGTTTAAATCGGCGGCCTAACCAGTGGGCAATAGCCTCACGTAGTTGCAACATGCCTTTGGTCAGTGGATACTGGCCGGTCTGTAGCAGGGCATCGCCCAGTGCCTCGAGTACAAAAGCCGGTGGCTGGTGCTTGGGTTCGCCAATAGACAGCGCAATATGTGGCTGATCCTGGGGCGGTGTTACTGCCTGTTTGAGGCTGGCCAGTTTTTCAAAGGGGTAGGGCTGCAGGCGATTAAGATCTGGATTCATGTAAACTGGCAATCTGGTCGGGTTGAGTAAAAACCGAAATTATACCCCACTCTGGAGGCGAAAGTGGCTGTTTTATGCGTGCATCATGTCAGTCTGGTGGTAAATAATACCGCACGGGCACTGCAGTTTTACCAGCAGATCCTTGGTCTGGCGCTGGTGGCCGAGCGCCCGGAACTGGGTTTTCCCGGTGCCTGGTTGAGCATTGGCGAGCAGCAGATCCACCTGCTCGAGGTGCCAAATCCAGACCCGGTGACTGGCCGGCCAGAGCACGGTGGTCGCGATCGTCATCTTGCGGTACTGGTGGATGACCTGCAAATCATTGAAGAGCGCCTGCAGCAACACCAGCTGCCGTTTACGCGTAGCCGTTCCGGTCGGGCGGCCATTTTCTGCCGGGATTACGATGGTAACGGGATCGAGCTGATACTCAAACGGGTTAGCTGATAAGTTTGTGTTATGCATTCTATGCAATACGACTGTAATCGTTCTTTAGCGATAATTTAGTATTACCTTCATACAAATAAATTAGATATTGTTTCATTGTCGTATTAATTTTTATTACTTAACGTTCATTTTGTTATGTAAATGCTTTGAGGTCTTGACTGATCTAATTGTGCAGTAAAAATACATTTATCTCCAACGCGATGAAAAACCTCAAGCATACTGTCTATACTTGAACTTCATGTTTAATTTTTAAGATGGTATCCGACACGTTATGAAAGTTACTCCCTACTTGAAAGTCCTTGCAGAAAAAGGTGGATCTGATCTCTATTTATCCACGGGCGCCAAACCCAGTGCCAAGTTCAATGGTGTGCTCACCGCATTGGGTAAGAGTCCGGCACCACCGGGCTGGGTGGCGCAACTGGCTGAAGAGGTAATGAACGACAAGCAGCGGCGTGAGTTTGCGGAAAAACCGGAGATGAACCTGGCCATTTCCCTGTCGGATGTGGGGCGTTTCAGGGTCAATATCTTTAAGCAGCGCAATGAAGTGTCGATGGTGATCCGCAATATCGAGACCGAGATACCCGATTTCAACAAGCTGGGCCTGCCCGAAGTATTGAAGAAGATTATTATGGTCAAGCGCGGCCTGGTGCTGTTTGTCGGCGGTACCGGCTCCGGTAAGTCAACCTCGCTGGCGGCGCTGATCGATCACCGAAACACCAACAGCACCGGCCATATCATTACGATTGAAGACCCGATCGAGTATGTGCACCAGCACAAGGGCTGCATCATCAACCAGCGCGAAGTGGGCATGGATACCGACAGCTTTGAAGATGCGCTGAAAAACACCCTGCGCCAGGCACCGGATGTCATCCTCATCGGCGAAATCCGCGACCAGGAGACCATGGAACATGCACTGGCCTTCGCCGAAACCGGCCATCTCGCCATATCCACCCTGCATGCGAATAATGCCAACCAGGCGCTGGATCGTATTATCAATTTTTTCCCCGAGGAGCGGCGCTCCCAGTTGCTGAATGACCTGGCGCTGAACCTGCAGGCCTTTGTCTCGCAGCGACTGATCCCCACGGTGGACGGCAAGCGCTGTGCCGCGATCGAGGTGCTACTGAATTCACCACGAATACAGGATTTGATCCTCAAGGGCGATGTGCAGGAGATCAAGGAAGTGATGATGAAGTCGGAATCCATGGGTATGCAGACCTTCGATACGGCCCTGTTGAACCTCTACAAGGCCGGTAAAATTACCATGGACGAGGCCTTAAAGAATGCGGATTCTGAAAACAACCTGCGCCTGAAAATTGAACTGGGTGAGAAGGGCGAGCAGCATGCCGAGCCGGCTGATGATGCCTTTGGCGGACTGTCATTGATTGAAAAGGCGGTACCAGAGGAGGATGAGGCGGCTGATGTGCCAGTGATTGAGGGTAAGGCCAGTTTTAGCCTGCCCGATCTGGATGATGATGCGGCATCCAGCACGGGATAAGCGGTATCCCGTGGCCAGGTTCATACTGGATCTGGCTACCCAGGTTGGCTCAAGATCGGTTTACTCTTTTAGCTGTGATTCAAAATGATTAGATTAACGTCTGCATGCACCCTTTAGCAGGCGGTCGCGTGATGTAAAAGAAAACGCAAATGAACGCCAACAACGCAAATAAAAGCGAATAGTATCTGAACTGAATACGTGTACACCTTCGCTCAGGATGACAATAAAACTATCCATCTTTATTAGCGTGTATTTGCGTTTTTTTATACGCGCCCAACAACTATTTCTTATGATGGGTGTCCGGTTTGGTTAAATTCGCAAAAAAACACCCGCTTTTTGCGGGTGTTCTAATCTAGCGCTGTCAGTCTTCTTACTCAACGGTAATTAATGTAGACACTGAGCCGACCACTTTACGGGTAATCCAGTGTTGCATTTCGATTGTTACTTGATACTGCCCCGGTTGTTGCGGGTTGAAATAAAACTCCCTGCGCTCACCTGGTGTCACAATGGTTCCACCTGATGGTACTTCTTCAGCAACTACCAGTGGCCGGCCATCCTCAGCAATAGTCCAGACTTTTCCTACTGCAGCAGGAAATACCAGATGGTGCGGGAAGTAACCACCATGAATATAGCGAACTAATACACGGTCACCAGCTCTGGCATTAATGGCCACAGCAGCGGCAGTTGCAGTATGGAACGTTTCATCATCACCATCTGCGTTTTTAATAATGGTGCCGCCATCACTAATACCATTGATGACAAAGAAATCCGGATCAAGATAATTGAGTCCGGCATCACCGCCACATAGGGCTGCATCTTCTGCATGACAACGCCAGGCTGAATCAATTTCATCCACTGCCCAGATAGCTTCCACATCAT
>JAOUMO010000161.1 GCA_029881425.1 Gammaproteobacteria bacterium | reverse complement strand
AAGCGCGCCTCATCATCGGCAAAGTGCAGGCGTTGTGGTTTGCGGTAATCGGATTCAGATGACTGGGACATAGGGATTCCGTAAGGATGTATAGAATTCAGGATATTTGTTGCGGCTGCTTGAGCCTATTATGCCCTGTATAAGCACCCACATAAACCCGCCATGCACTAATTCGATGCCGATGCCTCATCATCTGGTCTTTAATATCATCTATTTAAGGTCAAGGGCAGGATTAAAGTTTCGCGAATTATGTCATACTAGGTAGCTTGTATGCCGCCGCCATTTTTACCTATAGCGTCCCGGCGAGTAAGCCGAACCCATAAACCATAGTCCACGTAATACAGGAAACAGGGGATTTATTTGTGACCAATAACGACATCCTGCGCCGCATTCGCTACGCCTTCGACTTTAACGATTCAAAAATGATTGCGATATTTGGTATGGCCGGCGAAGACGTCAGCCGTGAACAGATCAGTGACTGGTTGAAAAAGGATGATGACCCCGCATTCCAGGAATGCAAAGATATCCAGCTCGCACGCTTCCTCAATGGTTTAATTATTGACCGCCGTGGTAAAAAAGAGGGCCCCCAGCCCGAGCCCGAGAAACGCCTGAATAATAATATTATTTTCAGGAAACTAAAAATTGCACTGGACCTGAAAGCAGAAGATATACTGGCGATCCTGGCACTCAAGGATGTACACATCAGCAACCATGAACTGAGCGCTTTTTTCCGCAAGGAAAACCACAAACATTACCGTAGCTGCAAAGACCAGATACTGCGCAATTTTATTGATGGCGTACAACTAAAATATCGAAAAGATACAGAATAGCCCATGTGTTAAATCGCGCTTACTAAAAACAAAACATGATTTATATGACCTGCTTTTACACCGAATTAAACCAGAGAGAAGCCTGATGGCAAAACCGAATTACGCGTTCGCCAAACGTCAAAGAGATATTGCAAAAAAGAAAAAGAAAGAAGATAAAAAGCAGCTGAAAAAAGAAGCGCAACAACTAGACCAGCAGCAAACAACAGATGAGCCGGTGCAAATACAAACAGGTGAAGACCACCCTGAATAATAAGTTAAAAGATAATCCTTATGATAAGCAGGATTATAGACAGGGATAATAACGGAGCGACAAACGATGGTTCATTACTATGCCACAAAAATCAAAGAGCATGATCAGGGTATACGATTAGTACAACAGGCTGACCAGGTAGAGACTAAACCAGGGAATATAGGTAATCAGTAACAGGGCAAAGATCATCACCAGCATCCAGGGCAATGCCGCCTTGGTCACCTGCCCCAGCGACATACCGGTTAGGCCGGCAGCGACATACAGGTTAAGTCCTACCGGCGGTGTAATCATACCGACTTCCATATTGGTGGTCATGATAATACCGAGGTGGATAGGATCAATACCAAGACTGGTTGCAATCGGATGAAACAGGGGCGCGAGGATTAACAGGATAGATGACGGCTCCATGAAGTCACCGGCAAACCAGAGAATAACATTGACCATCATCAGGAAGCTCGCGGGGCTCAGGTCCTGCTCGATGACCGCACGCGATAAATTCTGTGGCACCTGCTGCTCGGTGAGTACATGGGCAAAGATCATGGCACAGGCAATAATAAACATGATGACGGCCGTCATCTTTGCCGAATCGAGCATCACCGTCGGCACCTGCTTAAGGGTCATGTCCTTGTGTACCACCAGTGCAATAAATGCAGAATAAACAGCAGCTACTGCCGCCGCTTCTGTCGGTGTAAAAATGCCACCATAAATACCACCGACAACAATAAAGATTAAAAACAGGCCACTAAATGCCTTCAGGAAAGATTTTCCAATATGCGCAAAGCCCTGCCACTCTTCACGCGGCATCTTCATACGTTTTGCTGCAATCCAGGTCGCGGTCAACAACATCACACCCATCAGTACACCGGGGATAATACCGGCAATAAACATCTTACCCACGGATTCTTCAACCGCATCGGCATAGACGATCATCGGGATCGAGGGCGGGATTAAAATACCCATACTGCCGGCTGTAGCAATCACACCGACTGCAAAGCGTTTATCGTAACCGGCCCTGATCATACCGGGGATCATGATGGAACCAATCGCCACCACGGTTGCAGGCGACGAACCGGAGATAGCGGCGAATAACATACAGGACACCACGCCGGCCATGGCCAGTCCACCGGTCATCCAGCCAACCAGGGACTTGGCAAATTCAACCAGTCGTTCAGAGATGCCGCCGGTGGTTAAAAAGTGTGATGACAAAATAAAAAACGGAATCGCCAGTAGCGTGGTGTGTTCCATGGTATCAAATAGTTTCTGTGCGATGATGGCCGGTGAATCTTCGGTTACCAGCATCAGGAAAGACAGGCTACTAAAACCCAGGCTAATCGCAATCGGCACACCAATTAATAATAAAAAGATCAGGCCAATAAAAAGCAGCGCGACACTCATTAATCAATCGCCTTTATTGCGGCCTGTGCCTCATGGGCATGGATGTTATTGCGCTTACCGGTCACTATCTCCCAGCCGAGGACAATGAAGTGATAGAGCATCAGTGAAAGCCCGACAGGAATCGCCACATAGGGTATCCACTGTGGAATCTGCAGGTCCTCGGTGAGGTCGCCCCACTGGTAAATACGCAGGGTATAAACAAAGGCCTGGTAATCCACTATCGCGACAAACACGATACAGCAGAGTACCGCGAGGGTGAGTACATTCTTGCGTAGCTGTGCCGGCATTTTATCCAGCAGGATATCGATACCGAGGTGAATTCCCATCTTTACACCGTGGGCGGCACCGATCAGTACCACCCAGGCAAAAAGATACTGTACCAGTTCCAGCGCCCAGATCAGGCCAGTATCGAACAGGTAGCGCAGCACCACATTACTGAATAACAGCAAGGTGGCGACGGCAAACAGGATGGTAATGCTGAACTTTTCGAACAGATCAATATAGCGATTCAATAGCTGCATCATTTTCCCGGCTAAGTTATTACTTATGCCCCAACAGCTGTTTAATGCCATCAATCAACTCACCACCAATTTCATCACGAAACTGGGCCCATACCGGGGACGTTACCTGGCGCCAGCTATTGCGTTCCGCCTTGCTCATATCAACGACTTTAGCGAAACCGGCAGCTTCTACCTTCTTACGGTCGCTGGTATCGGCCTCGGCCGCATATTCACGGTTGGCCAGGGTTGCGTCCTGCAGGGCGACGGTCATGGTGTGTCTAATATCTTCTGGCAGATTGCTCCAGAACTCGTTACTGACAACCAGCAGATAGCCCAGGTAGGAATGATTTGATACCGAAATAAAATCCTGTACCTCGTGGAATTTCTTGGAGTGGATATTCGACCAGGTATTTTCCTGACCATCAACTATACCCTGCCCCAGTGCCGTATAAACTTCCTTGAAGGGCAGTTTCTGTGGTGTGCCACCCAGGTGCTCGATCATGGATGCAGCAATATTGGATGACTGGATACGGAATTTTTTACCCTTGAAATCAGCCGGTGCATTTTTCAACGCTTTATCACCCTTTACCGAGAAGACCTTCATACCGTTATCCCAGACAGTCAGCGCCTGCAGTCCCTTCTTGTCCAGGCCCTGTGTCATGCTGGCCATCAACGGCGAGTCAATCAATGTATGCACATCGTCCAGGTCGTTGAACAGGTAAGGCAGATCAAATGCCTGTAATTTTTTGGAGAATTTGACGAATTTCGAGAGACTGGGAGCTGCAATAATACCCGTTGTCCGACTACTACTCAGGCGCATCGCCTCGAGCACCTTGTTATCATTGTACAACTGCGAATTAGGGAATACTTCAACCTTTACCCGGCCCTGGGTACGCTCATCGACCAGCCGGGCAAAAAGATCAGCAGCACGCCCCTTGGGCGTATTGGGCGCCACCACATGGGAAAACTTGATCGTATAGTCAGCGGCAAAGCTCGGCAATGCGGTTATCAGGGATGCACTAATCAGCAGGATACTGGACAGGGTTTTCATCAGGATGACGCCTCTCTTGATCAGGACCCGGTAAAATACACCGCGCCCGGTTATTTATTATTTTTGCAAGCTATGCTGTGACTGTAGCACAACAAATTCTCAAAATAACCCTAAATCAACGGCCCCATAAATAATCTATTTATGCACAGCTATAATCAGGAATCGATTACTTTTTCTATTTCCACCCTGAACTGATCCTGCCTGAAAGGCTTTGTAATATAGCCATTAATTCCTTTTAACAGGGCTAATTCCCGATCAATACCAACACCAAAACCCGTACAGAGAACAATTTTCATATCGGGTCGTATCTTCAATACAGCCTCACTTAATTCAGTACCCAGCAAGTCTGGCATCATCTGATCTGTAATCAACAAATCGTAGGCATCGGGACAGGAACTGAATCGTGTTAGCGCATCTTTACTACTGGTACTTATATCCACCTTATAGCCAAGATCAGTCAACAGGGCTTTACCCAGTTCCGCAAACAATTTCTCGTCATCAACAAATAAAACCCGACAACAGGTATTAGCCTCGCCACGAGTCTGTGACTCAGTCACCTCAGCTGCGGCAAGTGTTAATGGCTCATCTATAACGGGGAAATACAACTCAAAGACTGCACCATCTCCCGGCTCACTCTTTACACCGGCATATCCACCATAGGCCTCAAGCATACTATACACCAGTGCCAGCCCCATCCCGGTCCCTTCACCTACATCCTTCGTGGTGTAGAAGGGTTCGAATAAATGCGGCATTACTTCATCACTTATCCCCCTCCCGGTATCTTTTACTGTAAGCCTTAGATAATGACCGGCTGCTAAATTCACATCCGTTTTGTCTGGCACATGATCAATCTCCAGTCTGTCTATCGTAATAGAAAGTAAACCTTTGTTTGACATAGCATGAACGGCATTGCTTACCAGGTTAATCAGTATCTGTCGGAACTCACCCAGGTCAATCATGATATATGTATCTTCAACCAGGATCTCAACCTCAAGCTGTATCGATGATGGAATATAACTCCTCAGGAAGGCAATCTCGTCTTCTATCTGCCGGTTCACATTAACCAGCTCAAGATTCCTGTCGTTCTTGTGACTCAGTGACAGAAGTTGCTGCACCACCTCTTTCGATCGATTCGCCGCA
>JAOUMO010000022.1 GCA_029881425.1 Gammaproteobacteria bacterium | reverse complement strand
GGAGTTCGAGTAAGTCTATGTTGTCTCTTGACTGTAGTGTCTTGTCGGCTGTTTCGTCACCAGTTTCATCACTGCTTTGATTGTTGTCTTCATCGGCAGGTTGCGGCTCGGTCGATTGTTCAGTTTGTAGCTGGTTTATTTTTCCCCTGTTGCGTTCGATTTCTAGCTCGATATAGTCGGTATAGCTTGAGCTTATATCAATTGTGTTTTCTGCCGGCTCTATAATGTTTTCTACAGCGTGTTGCGTGTTGTTTTTAGATAATATTTTTTTATAGATATAAAGACACAGTGCAATGCATAGGATAAGTAGAAGGGCGATGATCTCGCCTGTAAAAAGCACATATATAAAGGGTATATGCATAATTTAAGACCCTGCCTGTGATTTTTTCCTGAGCCTGATGACGAAATACACATTAATGCCGACAAAAACAATGACCAGGTTAACAATGATAAAAATAATTATGCTCTGGGTTATGTCCTCTGTATCCTGTTTTTCATCGATAACAGGTTCGGTTTTTATTTCGGGTTCTGGTGTCAGTATGGGTGCTGGTTCCGGCTTGGGGTCAGGGATGATTATTTTCTCAGGTATTGTTGCCTTAAATGAGAATATCTGTTGGCGCTGAAATGTTTTTGAGTTGGCTGTGACAATCGCTGAATAGATGCCGTTCTGGTCTGGCTTATAGGCGGTGCTAAAAAAGCCATCTATATCAGCTTTGTTGAAATCAATTGTTTCAAGTCCATTGTCTGGTGATTCTATTTCAAGTGATAGTTCAATAGTGTTGGTTAGTTCGTTATTTGATACCTTGTTGTTTTCATCTTCAAACCAGGTTTTTATAATAAGTTCTGGCTGCTCACTATCGTCTTTGTAGTCAAAGCGGGTGCGTAATTTTATATCGGCAACAATGTAGGCCTTGTTGTCGTTATCACTAAACAGGATTTTCCACTGGCCAGGATCGGGTTTTTTTATGGTAATCATGTCGAAGCTATCTGAAATAAACCATTTAATCTGTTTGCTTTTGAATGTGGGTTTAATCGTCTCGCCATTGGGTTTTTCAAGGTTGATCTGGCTGTCTTTTGATTTTTTATTGGCAATGATTGTGATTTCCCTGATGCTTGGATCGGCCATGAATTTATTTTCAAATAATGGCAGCATGTTGGGTTCTTTGCTCTGTTCGAATATTTTTGTAAAAACCTTGTGTAGTACGTCATTACTGGCGGCGAGGGCATAACGCCCATCTGTTGCATCGGCCAGTTCCTGTAGTAGTGCCTGGTCGGACTCTGCAGTAAAGGCTATGCTGTAAATTTTAATCTTTTCTTTTTTGAGGGCGGGTATAAGTTCCTGCTTTATTCGTTCGCGTAAGGCATTGGATGCTTCGCTATCGCCCACATCCAGTTTGCCATCCGACATCAGCACCAGGATTGATTCACGTGCTGATGATTTTTCTTCAATTAGCATCTCCATGCCACGTTTGATTGCGGCGTAGATGTTGGTATGTATGCCTTTTGATGAAACACGATCTGTGGCGCCAAGCGATTTGTCTTTATTAATTTCTGAATCGAGCTGGGTGAGGTAGGTGATGGGGTAGGCGTTGTCACTGAAGCTCATCACGCTAAGGCGATCCTGTTCGCCCAACAGGGTAATAAATATTTTTGCGGCGGGCTTGCGTAATTCCTGCGGGTCAGTTTTCTTCATGCTGCCGGAGCTGTCCATGATAACGACAACATCCATAGGTGGTTTCTGGCCGGCAAATGACGTATTCAGCACGAACAGGCCGCCCAGCATGAGCACCACGATAATTGGTGATTTTCTAAGAATCCTGTTTAACACTGCTACCCCACAGCTATTCAGGTCTCTGAATACGTTTTGTAAGCTAAAAGCTTGCCGTTATGTATTATTGAGAGACAACTTAGTTAACAGGGCTATTATTTTGCCTTAGAAATCCACCCTAAGCCCTTATTTTTATTGTAGTACAGTATTTTTACTCTGCCTAGCATTGGGGCTGTATTATTGGGATACGAAGCCTAGCTTGTCAGGTTTTTTATGATGGCGGCCCTGAGTTGCTGGCAGGCTTCATCATCGAGCAGGGGTTGATTATTGCTATCGGTAATGTGGAAGGTGTCATTGGCCTTCTCACCCGCAGTGGATATCCTGGCATTATGCAGGCGGATTTTTTGCTTACTAAAGGCCTGGCTGATACGTGCCAGCAGGCCGGGCCTGTCACCTGTAATGATGTTCATCACGGTAATGTCCTTGCCGGGTAGCTGCTCAAATTTAACCCGTGTTTCAACATGGAAGTGTTTCTGTACACGGGGTGAGGGGCGTGCGGTCAGGCATACCCCTGATGTGTTGTTGAGGCAGGCCCGGAGGTGCTGTTTGATTTCTTCGCGTCGATAATCAGAGACCTGGGTGATACCGGATTCCTCCAGCACCTTGAAGGTATCGAGCGTGTAGCCGTTGTCCGTCGCCATGATTTGCGCATCAAAAATAGTCAGCCCGAGCTGGTCGATGGTGGCAGATACCTGGGCAAACAGGTCATCGTGTTCTTCGGCGTAGATAAATATCTCTATGCGACCACGATCGCTTAACCTTGCATCGACCAGCGGTAGCTGGGAGGCGCGGGTGTCACTAATCAGCTGGGTGTGCCAGCGTGCCTCATAGGGGCTGTGGTGGAGGAAGTAGTCATCGGTAAAATGCGCCCACAACTGGTGGATCTTCTCCGGATCATATCCCTGCTGGGAAAGTAGCCTCAGGGTGGAGGTCTGGTTCTCCTTCACCGCCATATCGCGATTGACCGGGTTTTCAAAGCCCATGCGCAGGGTACTGGCAGTGCGGTGATAGAGCTCTGCCAGCAGGTTGTCCTTCCACGAATTCCAGTGCTTTGGATTGGTTGCTCGAATATCACACATGGTCAGCAGGTAGAGGTAATCAAGGCGCGTCTGGCTACCTATCTCGCGTGCAAAGGTGGAGACAATCTCGGGGTCACTGATATCCTTGCGCTGGGCGACCATGGACATGAGCAGGTGTTTGTTTACCAGCCAGGCAACGAGCTCGGCATCTTCTTTATCCAGGCCGTGTTCCAGGCAGAAGGTCTCGGCATCTATCGCCCCCAGCCTGGCGTGGTTGCCACCGCGTCCCTTGGCGATGTCATGGAACAGGCCGGCGAGGTAGAGTAGTTCCTGTTTGGGTAAGTGGTGGAAAATACCACTCGCCAGTGGGTGTTCATGGGCAAAGGCGGGCACCGACAGGCGGCGCATGTTACGCACCACGAACAGGGTGTGCTGATCGACGGTATAGATATGGAATAAATCGTATTGCATACGGCCCACGATCTGCTCGAAGGCGGGTATATAGGCGGCAAGGATGCCATAGCGGTTCATCCGGCGAAGCTCGTGGGTAACCCCCCTGGGCTGGCGAATGATGTCGATAAACAATTGCCGTGCGGTTTCATTGTGGCGGAACCTGTCATCGATGAGGTGCCTGCTCTGGCGGATCAGGCGAATTGTCTGTGCACGCACACCGCAGATATCGGGCCGCATCTCCATCAGCAGGAAGACCTCCAGCAGTGCGGTCGGGTGTTCCCTGAACATCTCGGGATAGCGCGCTTCTATATAGCCATTAACCAGCTGGAAGCGGGCATTGAGTATCTCGGGCTCGACCGGTATATCACCATGCAATATGGCCTCGCGGAATAATTGCAGCAGCAGTTCGTTGAGGCGCTCGAGGTCCATAACCGTACGGTAATAGCGCTGCATAAACTGTTCTATAGCAAGGTTGTTTTCGCCATCTTCGTAGCCAAACTGGCGCGCCAGTTGTTGCTGCATATCGAACAGCAGGCGATCCTCACGGCGTCCAGCCTGGTAATGCAGGCACAGGCGTATGTGCCATAGCAGTGTCTGGCCCTTGATCAGGGTGTCGTATTCTTCTCGCGTAAGGAAGTCATAGTCGATTAGTTCTTCGAGGGTGCGGGCGCCGAAGTGGCGTTTCGCAACCCAGCCAATCATCTGGATATCCCTCAGACCGCCGGGATTTTCCTTAATATTGGGCTCCAGGTTGTAGGCGGTATCATGGTATTTGCGGTGGCGGCTGATCTGCTCATCCAGTTTGGCCTGGAAAAAGGCACGACTATCCCAGAGCTTGTCGGAGCCGGTTTCAGTCTTCATGTGGCGGAACAGCTCGGCATCGCCGCTTAATAGCCTGGCCTCCATAATATTGGTGGCGACGGTAATATCGGTGCGTGCCTCCTCGATGCACTCCTCGATGGTGCGTACACTGTGGCCGATTTCAAGTTTGATGTCCCACAGCAGGGTCACAAAGGCCTCGATCGCGAGGCGGGTGGCCTCTGATTCCTTCTCGCCCAGTAAAATCATCAGGTCAATATCAGATGACGGGTGCAGTTCACCGCGGCCATAACCACCGACAGCAACCAGGCTTATGGCTTGAGAGCAGTTAGTGATAGTCCTGGAAAAGGCGCATTCCAGCACCCGATCAATAAAGTCAGCGCGGGCATGTACCAGTTCAATCGTATCCGCACCGGCGTAAAAGGCCTGTTTGAGTGTCTCATGGCCGTCAATTACAACCTTTTTGAGCAGGGGGAGGCGTTGATCCGGTGTACTGGTGAGTGCCCGTTCAACATCCTCGGAATCAAACAGTAGCTGGCCTGCAATCGTGGCAGAGGTCACAGTAAATGCTGCTCCGGGTTAAATGCTTTCATTGGCACGCAGGGTAAGGACCTCGTAACCGGTCTCGGTGACCAGGATGGTGTGTTCCCACTGGGCCGACAGGCTGCGATCCTTGGTCACTACGGTCCAGTCATCGTTGAGCATTTTTACCTGGCGTTTACCCAGGTTGATCATCGGTTCAATCGTAAAAATCATACCCGCTTCCAGGCGAACGCCGCTGCCGGCCTTGCCGTAATGCAGTACCTGTGGGTCCTCGTGGAACTCACGGCCAATACCGTGGCCGCAGTATTCACGCACCACAGAGCAGGTATTGGATTCCGCGTACTCCTGGATCACATGGCCAATATCTCCCAGGTAGGCGCCGGCCTTGACCAGCTGGATACCCTTGACCATGCAGGTATGGGCAATCTCACAGATACGTCTGGCCTTGATGCTGGGCTCGCCGACAAAGAACATTTTACTGGTGTCGCCGTGAAAGCCATCTTTAATAACCGTGATGTCAATGTTGATAATGTCACCGGTTTTCAGTTTTTTATCACTCGGGATACCGTGGCACACCTGGTGATTGACCGAGGTACAGATCGATTTGGGGAAGCCCCGGTAATTTAAGGGCGCCGGGATAGCCTGCTGTTTATCCACGATATAATTGTGGCAGATTCGATCCAGCTCATCGGTGCTGGTCCCCGCTTTTACGTGGGGCTCGATCATATCCAGTACCTCAGCGGCCAGGCGACCGGCAATACGCATCTTTTCTATTTCGTCGGGGGTTTTGATATGAATGGCCATTTAATCCTGTAAATCCTGTTTTTATATATATTACGGTGACTTAACTTCAAAAAATTAGGCCATTAGTGTGGTTTTTATTGTCTCGGAATGATGGATATGGTATAAAGCCGCCGCGCTTAGCGCAAATAGATTTTTATATTTTAAATACTCACACATGTTATTACTTTGTAGCTGGGTGCCCATATTATAAATAATGGGTTGCTACAGGGGGCATGTGGAGGCCTAACCCGGAGATATCCAATGGCAAAAGTTACAATGCGTCAAATGCTGGAGGCTGGAATTCATTTCGGTCACCAAACCCGTTTCTGGAACCCCAAAATGGCAGAGTACATTTTTGGTGACCGAAACAAGATCCATATCATCAACCTGGAAAAAACACTTCCAATGTACCACGATGCCCTGAATGCGATCAGCAAGATTGCCGCAGGCAATGGTAAAATCATGTTCGTAGGTACCAAACGTGCAGCGCGCTCAGTGATCAGCGAAGAGGCACAGCGTGCAGGTATGCCGTTTGTAAACCACCGCTGGTTAGGTGGTATGCTGACTAACTTCAATACAGTACGTCAGTCAATCCGTCGTTTAAAAGACCTTGAGCAGATGAATGAAGACGGTACCTTTGATCGCCTGACCAAGAAAGAAGCCCTTAACAGAACCCGTGAAATGACCAAGCTCGAGAAAACACTGGGCGGTATCAAGGACATGAACGGTCTTCCTGATGCAGTTTTTGTTATCGATGTAGGCCACGAAAAGATTGCTGTACATGAAGCGCACGTACTGGGTATTCCCGTTATCGGTGTAGTTGATAGTAATAACTCGCCTGATGATGTTGATTACATCATTCCTGGTAACGATGATGCGATCCGCGCCATCAAGCTTTATATCGAAGGTATAGCTGATGCCATCATCGAAGGTAAATCGGCTTCAATTAATGCCGGTGGTGATAGCGAATATGTAGAAGTTACTGAGGCTTCAGAAGAGCAGGCAGCACCTAAGAAGGCAGCACCTAAAAAGAAAGCAGCAGTAAAGAAGGCCGCAGTAAAGAAAGCAGCGCCTAAAAAGAAAGCTGAAAGCAAACCAGAAGAAGCAGCTGCTCCAGCAGAAACTGGTGGTGACGAATAATCGACTGCTTTGAATGACTCAAAGTATTGTTTAAGAATTACGAGAGGTAAAAGTGATGCAGATTACTGCCACTATGGTAAAAGAACTGCGTGAACGTACAGGTTCAGGCATGATGGAATGTAAAAAGGCCCTACAGCTTGCTGAAGGTAATATGGAACAGGCGATTGACGATATGCGTAAGTCAGGTCTGGCCAAGGCCGATAAAAAGGCAGGCCGTACGGCTGCTGAAGGCCTGGTTGTTATTGCACTGAGCGATGACAAAAAGGATGCTGCAATTGTTGAAGTTAACTGTGAAACTGATTTCGTTTCCGGTGGTGATGATTTCAAGGCGTTTACAGCCGCAGTAGCTGATCGCGTACTGAAAGATTCTCCTGCTGATGTGGCTGCGCTGTCAGCTATGCCAGTGGCCGATGGTGGCAACACTATAGAAGTAACACGCCAGGAAATGGTTGCCAAAATTGGTGAAAATATCCAGGTCCGTCGTTTCGTGCGTACCACAACCGATGGTTTATTTGGTGCCTATCTTCACGGTGTGCGTATCGGTGTGCTGGTTGAAATGGAAAATGGTAATGATGACCTGATCAAAGACATCGCCATGCACATTGCTGCAAGTAACCCGGTTTGTGTCGATGAATCCCAGGTGCCTGCAGAGCTGTTAGAAAAAGAAAAGGAAATCTTTATTGCGCAGGCAAAAGAAAGCGGCAAGCCAGACGAGATCATCGAGAAAATGATCGTAGGCCGTATGCGTAAATATCTTGCAGAAATCACACTGCTGGGCCAGCCCTTTATCAAGGATCCCGATCAGACAGTTGAAAAACTTCTGAAATCAGCTGGCGCAACAGTAAAAAACTTTTACCGATTTGAAGTGGGTGAAGGTATAGAGAAGAAGCAGGAAAACTTTGCTGATGAAGTTATGGCCCAAATTAATGCGGGTTAAGCTTATTGGCTAGTTTAAGAAAAATATAAAAAACCGGGAATCTGATTCCCGGTTTTTTTGTAAAAGGATTTTTTTTAAAACATCTTATAATAAAGAGCGGCAATCAACATGACTCAACAAGCCCCTATATACAAACGAGTATTACTTAAACTGAGTGGCGAGGCCCTTATGGGTGATCAGTCACACGGCATTGATACCGCTATTTTGCATAGAGTCGCCGAAGAAGTTCATGCTATCGCCGAGTCAGGTGTCGAGGTTGGTATAGTTATCGGTGCGGGCAATATCTTCCGTGGCAAAGGTCTCGCAGATGCGGGCATGGACCGAGTTACCGGTGACCACATGGGGATGCTGGCTACGGTAATGAATTGCCTGGCGCTACAGGATGCCATCGAAAGCAAGGGTTCGATTTGTCGTGTAATGTCTGCACTGAGTATCCATCAGGTATGTGAAGACTATGTCCTGCGTCGAGCTATTCGTCACCTGGAAAAGGGGCGCGTGGTTATTTTTGGTGCAGGTACCGGTAATCCTTTCTTTACCACCGATAGTGCCGGGAGTTTAAGGGCAATCGAAATCCAGGCCGATGTACTGATCAAGGCAACAAAGGTCGATGGTGTTTACGATTCGGATCCAATGAAGAACCCCGATGCAAAGCGTTATGATCGCCTGACATACGATGAGGTGCTGACACAAAACCTGGCAATCATGGATGCAACCGCCATTGTCCTGTGTAAAGAACAGAATATGCCATTACGAATATTTAACTTGAATAAAGAAGGTGATCTGGCCAAAGTGGTTAAAGACCTTTCGATTGGAACATCGGTTGTTCCAGGAGGAGACGCATGATAGATGAAATAATACAGGATGCAGAAGTACGCATGAAAAAAAGCGTTGAATCACTGCATACAGAACTTGCTAAAATCAGAACGGGCAGGGCACATCCCAGTATACTTGATCATGTTATGGTGAATTACTATGGTACACCGACGCCTATTAAGCAGGTTGCTAACGTCGTAGTTGAAGATTCCCGGACACTAGCAGTAACGCCATGGGAAAAGGATCTTGTAGGCGCTGTTGAAAAAGCCATCATGACCGCTGATCTTGGTCTTAATCCTGCTTCAGCAGGAACCGTCATACGTGTACCCATGCCGGCGCTGACGGAAGAACGTCGTCGTGACCTGGTTAAAGTTGTAAAGGCTGAGGGCGAGGGAGCAAAAGTTGCAGTGCGTAATATACGACGTGATGCAAATGGCGATTTTAAAGACCTGCTTAAAGAAAAAGAAATTTCGGAAGATGAAGCGCGCAAGGCAGAAGATAACATACAGAAGGTGACGGACAGGTATATTGCCGAAATCGATGCCGTGATTGCAGCTAAAGACAAGGAAATGATGGCAGTATAAACTGCCTGCAATAGCCTGTCTTTATCACTATGAGTTGTGATGCCTGTACAGAAGCAGGGTCATGTGAGAAGCAAATTTAAAAAACCAGAGGTTTGCTGGTGTCACTAAGAAGTGTGGATAAAATCAAATCTGAACATCAAAATTTGCCGAAACACATTGTCATCGTTATGGATGGTAATGGGCGTTGGGCAAAAAAACGTTTCATGCCAAGAACGGCGGGGCATCATGCTGGCGTAAAAGCAACACGTAAAGTCGTTGAGGGTTGTGTTGCCAGGGGTATTCATGCGTTAACACTGTTTGCTTTTAGTAGTGAGAACTGGCGTCGCCCCGAACAGGAAGTGAGTAGCCTGATGTCACTTTTTGTAACTACGCTTCAGTCTGAAGTGAAATCATTACATGAACAGGATGTACGTATACGTTTCATTGGTGATTGCACTGCTTTTGATGAAAAATTACGTGAAAAAATCCAGCAGGCAGAGTCGCTAACAATAAATAATAAAGGACTGCAGCTTAATATTGCAGTGAATTATGGCGGCCGTTGGGATATCGCTAATGCATTTAAACCCATTGCTGAAAAAATACTCAAGGGTGAGTTGTCGCTAGAGGATGTTAATGCTGAGCTGGTTAACCAGTATGTCAGTCTTGCAGATTTGACTGAGCCCGATTTATTCATTCGCACAGGTGGTGAACAGCGTATAAGTAATTTTCTTATCTGGCAACTGGCCTATACCGAACTTTATTTTACTGATGTGCTCTGGCCCGACTTTAATGCAAATGAACTGGATACTGCGATGGAATGGTACTCGAGTCGCCAACGTCGATTTGGCAAGACTGGTGAGCAGCTCCAGGACACCAACCATGGTTAATTAACTTATGTTATGGCAAAGAATTTTAACGGGTATACCCCTGGCTGTTGTTGCAATCTGGTTCATTCTTAGCCAGTCAACAGATGCATTGTTTTATGCCCTGCTTACAGTCTCGGCAGTTGCTGCATGGGAATGGTCACGTTTGTCCGGCATTTCTAATCTATTATTAAGATCGATCTATACCCTGGTCATTCTTGCTGTAATTTATGTGTCCTATCCTTTTGTGCTGCAACAGCAGCTTATATTTAACGCTATAATAATTGTCGCTTTAATCTGGTGGAGCAGTGTAATTTACCGCATGTCGACCAGGGGGCCTGGCGCACCGAGTGAAGAGACATCACTAGTAAAGGCACTGCTGGGCTTTATTGCCCTGGTGCCTGCAATACTTGCGCTGCTATATATCCATCAAAAATACCAGGGCGCCTACTGGATGCTATATTCCCTGAGTATCATATGGATTGCTGATATCGGAGCCTACTTCTCAGGACGTAAATTCGGAAAAAACAAACTGGCGCCTACAATTAGTCCGGGCAAGACCCTTGAGGGTATGTATGGGGCTCTGATTGCAACGACCATTTACACCATGGCAGCAACGGTGTTTTTTAATCTTGATGTAATACAGACAGTACTGTTGCTGGTTGTTGCATTCTTTGCGACACTCCTCTCTATTGCTGGCGATCTCTATATTAGCCTGTTGAAGCGCGAACGTGGTGTTAAGGATAGTGGTGCTATCCTGCCAGGTCATGGTGGGGTGCTGGATCGTATCGATAGCATTACATCCTCGGCGCCTTTTTTTGCGCTGCTACTTGATTTGATTGTTTTCAATGTCTAATTTAAAAGGTATTTGTATCCTCGGTTCAACTGGCACCATCGGTGTAAATACACTCGATGTCCTGTCACGCCATAGTGACAGGTATAAAGTCATTGCACTTACAGCAAATACAAATGTTGATCGACTATACCAGCAGTGTATTGAATTCAGGCCGCAATATGCGGCAATGTCAGATGCGGATTCAGCGACGCAGCTCGAATCAAGACTAAAGGCTGCGGGTCTAGATACTAATGTGCTTTCGGGTGTCAGTGGCCTGGAAACATTGGCATCACTGGAACTGGTCGATTATGTCATGGCGGCAATAGTGGGTGCCGCTGGTTTGATGCCAACACTGGCAGCGGTACGTTCATCCAAGCGTATATTACTGGCAAATAAAGAATCACTGGTTATGTCGGGCGCTATCTTCATGGATGAGGTGGCACAGTACAAGGCTGAGCTATTGCCCATCGATAGCGAACATAATGCAATTTTTCAGTGCATGCCGAATGACTTTTACCATGGGCTCGAGCAGTCAGGTGTCGATCGCATATTATTGACGGCAAGTGGTGGTCCTTTTCGTGAAACACCTATCGCGCAACTCCAATCCGTAACACCTGCCCAGGCAATCGCCCATCCAAACTGGGTGATGGGGCGAAAAATTTCGGTAGATTCAGCAACTATGATGAACAAGGGGCTTGAAGTCATCGAGGCCTGCTGGTTATTTAATACCGGTCACGAAAAGATACAGGTCGTGATTCACCCACAAAGTGTTATCCATTCCATGGTGAGTTATAACGATGGTTCAGTGCTGGCACAGATGGGACATCCCGATATGCGTACCCCCATTGCCCATGCGCTAGGCTGGCCGGAAAGAATTGTTTCTGGTGTTGAACCTCTGGATATTTTTGATGTCGCAAGACTTGAATTTGAAAAACCAGACTTCAACCGTTTTCCCTGTTTAAGGATGGCCTACGAGTCACTGAAAGCAGGTGGCACAGCCACTGCGGTATTAAATGCCGCAAACGAAATAGCGGTCGATGCTTTTCTCGATAAAAAACTGGCATTTACCGATATTGCAGTCGTGATTGAAAAAACACTGGAGTCGATAAGTGTTGAAGAAGTAACTGATCTTGCAGTGGTTCTCAATGCCGATAATCATGCGCGGCAAACTGCATCTGAATTTGCTTCACAACTGAGGTTACGCCCATGAGTGTCGGTGGTATGTTGCACAATATCCTGTTTTTTGTCATCGCTATTGGCGTGCTGGTTACGATTCATGAATTTGGTCATTACTGGATTGCGCGTTTACTCAAAGTAAAGGTGCTACGTTTTTCTGTGGGTTTTGGTAAGCCACTCATCACCTGGCGAAAAAAGCATGGTGATGATGAAATTGAATATGTTATCGCTGCGCTCCCATTGGGTGGCTATGTAAAAATGCTGGATGAGCGCGAAGCAGAAGTTGATGAAAACGAAAAACACCGTGCCTTTAATACTCAGCCTGTCTGGAACCGTGTAGCAATTGTTGCTGCGGGTCCCATCTTTAACTTTATTCTGGCGATTGCACTTTACTGGCTAGTATTCCTCAATGGTGAAGAAGGCAGAAAGCCTCTGCTGGATGTCCCAGAGCCAGATTCAATCGCGGCCATTTCAGGCTTTCAGGCAGATGATGAAGTGCTCATGGTTGCTGATCAACAGATCAGGACCTGGCAGGATTTCAGGATGGCACTCATAGATGAAGGCATAGACGGCGGCGAGATTAGTATCAAGCTTAGAAATGTTGAGCAAGTCGTGCTGACACGCGCCTTATCTGTCGGTGACAGGCATATATTGAATCATGATTCTGATGTCATTGAGCAGCTTGGATTTAAGCCCTGGCAGCCTGATTTACCGCCTGTCATTGGTGGTGTGACTGAAACCGGTGCGGCCAGGAAGGCCGGCCTGACCAGGGGTGATCGTATCATTGCGATTAATGGCAATGCCATTCAGGAATGGCAGCAGCTGGTCGATGTGGTGCAGTCAGAACCGGATAAAAATATTGAATTTCTCATAGAGCGCGATGCTAAAGAAGTCTTTGTCACTGTTCATACGGGTGTCCGAAAAAAGGACGGCAAGGATTCGGGTTTTATAGGTGCATATCAATATGTACCTGATGAGGTCATTGATAAATTAAAGACAAAGATCGAATATAATCCGCTCGAGGCCCTGGTAAAGGCAGTAGACAAGACCTGGTCCATGTCTATTCTTACCCTGCGTGTACTGGGTAAAATGCTGTTAGGTGAGGCCGCGCTTGAGAATATTAGTGGGCCGATTACAATAGCAACCTATGCAGGCATGACAGCAAGTATTGGTTTTGTAACCTATATTGGCTTCCTGGCAATTATTTCAGTCAGCCTTGGTGTGCTGAATCTATTGCCTGTGCCGATGCTGGATGGCGGTCATCTGTTTTACTACCTTATAGAAATGATAAAGGGCTCCCCTGTATCAGAAAAGTTTGAAGAACTAGGGCAGCAGGTCGGTCTGGCCTTACTGTTAATGCTTATGGGTCTGGCAATATTTAATGATATCCAGCGATTAGTGAATTGAGATAAAAATGAAACAACGCTGGTTACTTGTACTTGTATTTTCTATTTTATTATCTAATGCCGTCTATGCATCTGAGCGTTTTACCGTTAAGGATATACGTATCATTGGCCTGGAACGCATAGCTGATGGCACCTTATTAAATTACCTGCCAGTACAGGTGGGTGAGGTCTTTGATACAAGGCAGACCGGTTATGTTATTCAACAGCTTTATAAAACCGGTTTTTTTAAAAGTATTGAACTGGGTCGCGATGAAGACGTGCTCGTTATTACAGTAATCGAAAGGCCTGCAATTGCCGAGGTTAAATTTGATGGTAATAATGATATTGCTGATGAGCAGTTAAACGATATCCTCAAGGACCTGGGAATTATCAAGGGCAGGGTGTTTAATCCATCGGCTCTAGAGCGCATAGAGCAGGGCCTGAAGCAGCAGGCCTATTTTAGCCAGGGTAAATACGGAGTGCGTATCGATACCAGGGTTAACGAGCTTGAGCGTAATCGCGTCAGTATTGATATTAATATATCGGAAGGTGTTGTTACAAAAATCAAGCAGGTCAATTTGATTGGTAACAAGGTATTTGATAATGAAACCCTGCTGGATGAATTACAGCTGGGTGTCCCCGGTTTCTGGGACTGGTTCTCGAGCAAGGACGAATACGCCCGGCCTAAACTCTCTGCCGACCTGGAAACACTACAGTCTTTTTACCAGGATAAAGGTTACATACGTTTTAATGTTGACTCGACACAGGTGAGTATAACCCCTGACAAGAAGGATATTTATATCACGGTCAATCTTACCGAAGGTGAGCAGTACCATATTAATGAAGTCAATATCATTGGTGATATGGTAGTGGATAAAAAGGATCTGACGCCGTTATTGCGGTTGAATAAGGGCGAGCTATTTTCACGGCGCCTGATGATCGAAGGCAAGGACCTGCTCAACCGGAAGCTGGGTAATGAGGGTTATGCCTTTTCCAGTGTCCAGGTAATGCCAAAAATAAACGATGAAACCCGGGAAGTTGATATTACGTATATGCTGGTTCCGGGCAAGAAGGCCTATGTAAGGCGTATTGTCTTTTCGGGAAATTATAAAACACAGGATGAAGTGTTAAGGCGCGAATTGCGATTAATGGAAGGCTCTGAATTATCTAATTCAAAACTGGAGCGTTCGAAGATTCGCCTGCAGCGTTTAAGTTTCGTGGAAGAGGTTGTCGTGGATAAAGTGCCCGTTGCAGGCGCTGATGACCTGGTTGATTTAATTATCACCGTGACCGAGAGATTATCAGGCAGCTTCAATGTCGGCATGGGGTATTCACAAAATCAGGGCTTTGTTTTCAATCTAGGATTACAGATGGAAAACCTGATGGGCACGGGTCAGAAGCTGTCACTTAATTTCAATAATGATGATGCCAACAAGGTCTATAGCGCTTCATTCACGGACCCCTATTATACGGTGGATGGTATTAGCAGGACCATTGGTTTCTCTTACAGGGAGCGCGATGCATCTGAAGAGTCTATTAGTAATTATGTTACTAATAGTTATGGTGTTAACCTGACTTACGGTATTCCATTAACTGAATATGATAGCATCAGGCTGGGTATAGGTTATGAGCATATGGATATATTCCGTGGTCTTCTTGCCTTTAGCTCGGATGAGGTCGTGGCATTCCTGGACGATCAGCAGCAGGGGGTGGCTGATATCGATGGCCATTATTCAGATGCCTCGTTTGACAACTATACATTCATAGCCAGTTATACCCATGACACGCGTAATCGAACGGTGTTTGCCTCGCGCGGCAGCTCCCAGTCTATAGTGCTGGATGCCACCATACCGGGCAGTGACCTGGAGTTTTACAAGCTTTCCTATAACTCGAAGTTTTATTTCCCTGTTACGGAAAGGACGACGTTATTAATGAAAGCAGATTTTGGTTATGGCGATGGTTATGGTCAGGATGATAGCCTGCCGTTCTTCGAGCGATTCTTTGCCGGTGGCCTGAGGACAGTGCGTGGATTTGATAATAACTCACTGGGTTTGCGTGACGAGATTAATAACCCTCGTGGTGGTGATCTGCGTACCGTTGCCGGTGCCGAATATATCTTCCCCGTTCCGTTTGTCGAAAAGCCACCAGGCTCTGTTCGTTTGAGTGCATTCTATGATATAGGTAATGTGTTTTTGCGAGATGAGGCCGGCGGTTTTGATGCTGCTGAGTTGAGGAGTTCAACCGGTGTTTCTTTTGTATGGTTGGCGCCTATTGGTCCACTGCGCTTTAGCTGGGCGAAGCCGCTCGAGAAAAAAGACGGTGATGACACACAGGTATTCCAGTTTACAATTGGTTCGTTTTTCTAGACCAGTTTTTAGTAGATAGATTTATAAGGATGATGATATGAAAAATATAATGACAACTTTTTTGCTGTTAGCTTTTTTTGCAACGCCAGCATTTGCGGCAGATAACCTGAAAATTGGTTTTGTTAATATGAAGCAGTTGTTAACTGAATCAACACAGGTTGCTGAGATCAATGCTAAATTACAGAAGCGTTTCAGTGAGCCCAAAAAACAGCTTGAAGATATGGCCAAGAGCATACAGGAACAGGAAAAAGAGATTAAGCGCAATGAGCTTATGATGACCGAAAGCAAGATAAACAAAAGTAAACAGGATTTACTCGCAAGGGTCCAGGAGTTCCGTCAAATGGAAGCCAGGCTTGGCCAGGAATTACAGGCGGTACAGAACGAAGAGCTGACCGCGTTTCGCCAGGTTGTTGCAAAAGTGCTAGAAGATGTCGCAAAGAAAGAGTCCTACGACCTGATCCTTAACGACGGTGTTATGTACGCTGCAAAATCAATCAATATTACAGATAAAATCCTTGAGCGCTTAAACAAGGCCAACTAATAACTATGTCTTATACACTCTCACAACTTGCAGAAATGCTCGGTGCCAGGCTCGTGGGTCAGGGTGATGGTGTTATTGAGCGTGTTGCGCCTATTGAAGAGGCAGCACCTGGTTCTATTAGTTTTGTCTCCAGCGCCAAATTTGCCCGTTATTTGCAGGACTGCAAAGCCGGCGCAGTGATTATTAGTGAAGACCTGCTTGAGCTGGCAACGGTGCCAGCACTGGTGGTAGCCAATCCGCGAGCGGACTATGCGCGCATAGTTAACCTGCTCTATGCGCAGCCAAAGGCAGAAGCGGGTATTCATCCATCCGCTGTGGTTGCACCCAGCGCACGCGTCTCTGCGGATGCAAGTATAGGTGCCAATGTGGTAATCGAGGCCAATGCCTGTATCGAAGCGGGTGCTGTTATTGGTCCCGGTTGTGTCATTGGTAAGGATTCAGTTATTGGCAGCAATACACTTTTACACGCTAATGTGACGGTCTACTATGGCTGTACGCTGGGTGAAAACTGTATAATTCACTCGGCTTCCGTAATCGGGGCCGACGGCTTTGGTTTTGAGCTGGACCAGGGGGAGTGGCTAAAAATACTCCAGGTGGGTGGTGTCAAAATCGGCAATAATGTTGAAATTGGCGCCTGCTCTACCGTTGATCGCGGGGCGGTCAGGGATACGATCATCGAAGAGGGCGTAAAACTGGATAACCATATCCAGATAGGCCACAACGCCAGGATTGGTGCCCATACCCTGATGTCTAATGGTGTCGGTGTTGCCGGCAGCACAGTGATTGGTAAGCACTGCCTCATAGGCGGTATGACCGGGATTCGTGATAACATAGAGATTGCCGATAATGTAACCATTACCGGTATGTCACTGGTTTCCAAATCCTTAACAAAGGCCGGTTCCTATTCATCGAATACACCTATCGATGATACAAGGACCTGGCGTAAAAATTCGGCACGGTTCAGGCAACTGGACGAACTGGCAAAGCGAATTCGCCAGCTGGAAAAACAATTAGAAAATAACAACTGAGGTTACTGCGTTGAACACAATGAATGTGGGTGAAATTAAACAATATCTGGCACACCGTTATCCCTTTCTCCTGGTGGACAAGGTACTTGATTTTGAAGTAGGCAAAACCCTGACAGCAGTTAAGAATGTAACGATAAATGAGCCCTTCTTCCAGGGGCATTTCCCCGAATATGCAGTAATGCCCGGTGTGCTTATACTTGAAGCACTGGCACAGGCAACGGGCCTGCTGGGTTTTAAAACCATGGACGAAAAACCCAGTGAAGATGTTTTATATCTTTTCGTGGGTGTTGATAAGGCACGTTTTAAGCGCCAGGTGGTACCCGGTGATGTGTTGAAGCTGGAAGTTGAACTGATAAAAAAGATGCGTGATATCTGGAAATTCGACTGTAAGGCATCGGTCGATGGTGAACTGGCTGCATCAGCTGTTATCATGTGTGCCGCCAGCAATGCGAAATCACGTCGTTAAATTTACTGGATAAAACAATATGATACATCCAACAGCTATCATTGATCCTTCGGCGAAAATAGCAGGTGATGTAGAAATTGGTGCCTACAGTATTATTGGCGCAGAGGTAGAAATTGCAGAGGGTACCTGGATTGGTCCCCACGTGGTCATTAATGGCCCGACTAAGATCGGTAAGCACAATAAGATTTTTCAGTTTGCGTCCATTGGCGAGGATCCACAGGATCTGAAATTTGCCGGTGAACGCAGCTTCCTTGAAATTGGTGACTACAATAAAATCCGTGAATCAGTCACTATCCATCGTGGTACAGAAGACGGTGGTGGCATAACACGGATAGGCAGCCACAACCTGCTGATGGCCTACGTGCATGTGGCGCACGACTGCCAGTTAGCCGACCACATTATACTTGCCAATTCCGCATCGCTGGCGGGTCACGTGGAAGTCAGTGAATACGCCATCCTTGGCGGCTTTACCCTGGTGCACCAGTTTGGTCGCATTGGTGCCCATTGCATGACCAGTATGGGTTCAGCGGTTAACCAGGACGTGCCTCCCTTTATGATTGTTACCGGCAACTATGCCAGGGCCGTGGGTATCAATAAGGTCGGTTTGAAGCGTCGTGATTTTTCAGATGAGACCATACGTGCCATTACCAATGCCTACAAGATCATGGTGCGCTCGAAAAAAACCCGTGCCGAGGCACTGCAAGCCGTTAAGCCACTGGTTGAGCAATACCCTGAAGTAAAAATGTTTGTTGATTTTATCGAGGCCAGTAAGCGCGGTATCGTGCGTTAGTTTTGCACTGGCTGCTTCGACTGTTTAAAAGATTTAAAGAAAACGCAAATTAACGCGAATACGCGCAAATAAAGATGGATAATTTTGTTTTATTGCCGTGCTTCAACTTTGTGCAGGACACCAGGAACAGTGCATAAAATTAATAGTCGTTTTTATTTGCGTTGTTCGCGTTAATTCGCGTTTTTCTGTTCTCCCAGCATCTCCAGCGCCAGCTTCGCCACATTCATCGAACCACCTTCCTTACCCAGTTTTGCGCGTACCTGATTCAGTTCGTTAACCATCGTCTCGCGGTAATCCTTATCGGATAAAATCTTATCGATTTCATTGGCCAGATTTTTGGCTGTTGCCTGGTGCTGGATAAATTCTTTAACAATGCCTTTTTCGGCAACGATATTCACCAGTCCCACATGCTCAATGGTAACCAGTCGCTTCAGGATAAAATAGGAGATAGGGGATATGGCATAGGTAATGACGCTGGGAATACCCATCAGCGCAATTTCCAGTGTCACAGTGCCCGAAGCGACAATGATTGCATCACATACCTGCATCACATCGTAGGGTTTATCCTTGACCAGGTGGATGTCCAGTGCGGTATAGGTCGCCAGGTGTGGGTTAATGTCCGCTTCGCTCAGGGTGCTGGCAATGGGTAAGATAAATTGCAGCTCGGGATGCCTGTTTTTCAGTAATTGCGCCGCGGCCAGTTGCACCGGCAGTATGCGTTTAATTTCACTTTTACGGCTGCCGGGGAAGAGGCCGATCACGCGTTGACCATCCCTCAAGTTATAGGCCTCAAAAGCGGCCTGTTTTGATTTGGAGGGCTTTACCTCGTCCACCAGCGGGTTACCGACAAAACGCACCGGCACATTGGCCTTCCGGTAAAATTTTTCTTCAAAG
>JAOUMO010000021.1 GCA_029881425.1 Gammaproteobacteria bacterium | reverse complement strand
GCATGAGTTTAATCAGGTGCTTTTCCTCGGCCATATCGCGCCAGCGTTCCAGGAGTACGGAGGATGAGGTGGTGGCAGACTGCAGGATGCTATCGTGTAGTTTGTATAACAGATCCAGCCCCGGTAGCTGGGCATGCAGGAGTGCATCGGGCAGTGTTACCGAGTTGGCCACTTCGGGGTAATGCAGCAATATGGCAATGGCGAGGCGGGTCGGGTTGTTGGTGATTTTATATTTGCCCTGGGGCCTCACGGGCTGGATCACCGGTCTTTGCTGCCGTTCGGTTTTGGTCTCTGGCAGGCGCTGGGCTATGGCGGCACTGGACAGGCCAATGGTTTCGGACAGCTTGTTCACCAGCAGGTCACGGAAAACCCCGTCGGCAAGTTTTGCGATGAGGGGTTTCGCCAGTTCAGACAGGCGGGCGCGGCCATCCATGGAGGATAGATCGAGCTGTTCAGCCAGGTGGTTGAGCAGGAAGTCGGAGAGGGGCATGGCCGATTGCAGGCGCTGTTCAAAGGCCTGCTGGCCCTCCTTTCTCACCAGGGTGTCGGGGTCCTCGCCATCGGGCAGGAACAGGAAGCGGGCCTGTACCCCGTCCCTTAATACCGGCAGGCTATTTTCCAGTGCGCGCCAGCCGGCCTTGCGACCGGCCTGGTCGCCATCGAAGCAGAAGATGATCTCCGGCACGGTCCTGAATAGCTGGCTGATCTGCTCCTGCGAGGTGGCCGTGCCCAGGGTCGCTACCGCATAGGGGATGCCGTGCTGGGCCAGTGCGACCACGTCCATATAGCCTTCGACGATGATGATGCGGCTCAGGTCGCGAACCGCCTGGCGCGCCTCATACAGCCCATAGAGCTCCTGGCCCTTATGGAACACCGGTGTCTCTGGCGAGTTAAGGTACTTGGGTTCGCCCTGGTCGAGAATGCGACCACCAAAACCAATGACCCGTCCGCGGCGATCACGGATCGGGAACATGATGCGGTCACGGAAACGGTCATAATAATTTTTGGGTGATTTTTCGATGAGCATGCCGGCCCTGAACAGGTCCTGTTGCTGTTCGGCATTTTGCCCTGCCTGCTTGAGTACAAAATCCCAGCTATCCGGCGCATAGCCCAGTTCAAACTGTTTCGCGATTTCACCGCTCAGGTGGCGGCCCTTCAGGTATTCTATGGCTCGTGGCGTGCTTTTTAATTGTTGCTGATAGAGCTCGCTGGCCTTTTCCAGTATTTGATAAAGTGGCTGCTTGTCGGGCTGGGTCGATTTGAACTGGCTGTCTTCCCGGGGAACCTCGAGGTGATATTCGGCGGCCAGTGCCTCGACCGCGTCGACAAAATCGAGTCGTTCGTATTCCATGATAAAGCCCAGTGCCGTGCCATGGGCGCCGCAGCCAAAGCAGTGATAAAACTGCTTGCTTTCACTGACCGTAAACGAGGGTGATTTTTCGGTATGGAAGGGGCAGCAGGCCACGTGTTCCTTGCCGCGCTTTTTCAGGGGCACGCGTGAGTCGACGACATCGACTATATCTGCCGTATTAATCAGTTCTTCAATAAATTGCTGTGGAATGCGACCCGCCATGAGCTAGATTGTGCCATAGCTGGAGCATAATGTTGGTCGCGAAAAGACGAAGACGCAGGGCATTCTTTTACTGGCAGTAAAAGTTTCTGTGTCTTCGTCTCCCGTGGACAATTAAGCGGCTTCCCTTAGGCTGTCCAGCAAGGCGTCGAGATCGACAGCTTTGGGTGTAACCAGCCAGAACTGGGTAATTTGCTGCTCAAAGCTATCGAGGATCTTCTGTCCCCAGAGGCTGCCGGTCTCGGCCACGTAGGTTTCGATAGTGCTCTGCAGGTACTTCTTGTGGGGTGCCATGCGCTCGGTGTTGAGGCGATGGATGTCCAGCAGCTCGTGGTTGTAACGGTCCACGAAGTTGTTGTCCGTGTCCAGCACAAAGGCAAAGCCACCGGTCATACCCGCACCGAAGTTAATACCGGTTTTACCCAGTACCGTGATCACACCGCCTGTCATGTATTCACAGCCGTGGTCACCAATACCCTCGACCACCGCATGAGCGCCCGAGTTACGTACCGCAAAGCGTTCGCCCGCAAGACCCGCGGCATAGAGTGCGCCGCCGGTTGCACCATAGAGGCAGGTATTGCCGATAATGGTGCTGTCCTGGGTCTCGAATTCACTGCCCTGTGGGGGCGTGATCACCAGCTTGCCGCCGGTCATGCCCTTGCCCACATAGTCATTGGCGTCACCTTCCAGGTGCATGTTCAGGCCACCGGCATTCCAGACACCGAAGCTCTGGCCACAGGTGCCCTTGAGCTTTAACTGGATCGGGTTGTCTGCCATGCCCTGATTGCCATGGCGCCGGGCAATTTCACCGGAGAGACGGGCGCCAATCGAGCGATGGGTATTGCGTACCGTATAACTGAATTCACCACCGGACTGGGCCTCGATAGCAGCCAATGCATCGCTGACCATCTGCTCGGCCAGTTCACCCTTATCGAAGGGCTCGTTGTGGGGCTCCACGCAGAACTGTGGCTTATGCGCAGGTACGCCACCATCAGACAGGATCTGGCTCAGGTCGAGTTTGCCCTGTTTACTGGTAGCGCCGGGTAGCACTTCCAGCAGGTCGGTGCGGCCGATCAGGTCCTCGAACTTGGCTATGCCGAGTTTGGCCATCCATTCACGGATCTCCATGCCGATAAAGCGGAAGTAGTTCATGACCATTTCGGCTTCACCAATGAAGTGCTCCATACGCAGGACTTTGTGCTGCGTCGCAATACCCGTGGCGCAGTTGTTAAGGTGACAGATGCGCAGGTATTTACAGCCCAGGGCAACCATGGGGCCGGTGCCAAAGCCGAAGCTCTCGGCGCCCAGCATCGCCGCCTTGATCACATCCAGGCCGGTTTTCAGGCCGCCATCCGTTTGCAGGCGAACCTTGTCGCGCAGGTCATTGGCGCGCAGGGTCTGGTGGGTCTCAGACAGGCCCAGTTCCCAGGGGGAGCCGGCATAGCGTACCGAGGTCAGTGGGCTGGCACCGGTGCCGCCGTCATAACCGGAAATGGTAATCAGGTCCGCATAGGACTTGGCAACGCCCGCGGCAATGGTGCCGACACCGGCCTCGGCGACCAGTTTCACTGAGACCAGTGCCTCGGGGTTGACCTGTTTAAGGTCAAAAATGAGCTGTGCCAGATCCTCGATGGAATAGATATCGTGATGCGGTGGTGGTGAAATCAGTGCCACGCCCGGCGTTGCATAACGCAGCGTCGCGATCATCTTGTCCACCTTGTGGCCGGGCAGCTGGCCGCCTTCACCGGGCTTGGCGCCCTGGGCAACCTTGATCTGTAATACTTCGGCATTCACCAGGTAATGGGGTGTTACGCCAAATCGGCCGGAGGCGATCTGTTTGATCTTGGACATCTTCTCGGTGTTGAAGCGGGCAATGTCTTCGCCGCCTTCACCGGAATTGGAGCGACCACCAAGGCGATTCATGGCCACGGCCAGTGCCTCATGGGCCTCGGGCGATAGTGCGCCCAGGGACATGGCGGCAGAGTCGAAGCGTTTGAACAGGTTTTCCAGCGGCTCGACTTCATTGATGTCGATGGCGGTAAGGTCCTGCTTGAGGCGGAACATGTCGCGCAGGGTGGCGGCCGGGCGTTCGTTAACGATGGTCGCGTATTTTAAATAGTCGTCATAGCTACCTGAGCGGACTGCGGTGTGCAGGTTCTGCACCACGTCCGGGTTGTAGGCATGGTACTCGCCGCCGTGTACGTATTTTAGCAGGCCGCCCTGGGATGCCTGTTTACGGCTGTTAAAGGCCAGTTTGGTGAGCTCGCGGGTATCGGCCTCGATTTCATTAAAACCGGTGCCCTGGACGCGGCTGGTGGTGCCGGTGAAGCAGTAGTTAACCACCTCATCGTGCAGGCCCACAATTTCATAGAGCTGTGCACCACGGTAGCTGGCAATGGTAGAAATGCCCATTTTCGAGGTGATCTTGAACAGGCCCTTGTTAATGCCCTTGCGGTATTTTTCACCCAGGTCGGCCGGATCGGCATCAGTAATTTCACCGCTGCGGATCAGGTCCTCCAGTACCTCGTAGGCGAGGTAGGGGTAGACCGCCGTCGCACCGTAACCGATGAGTACGGCGATCTGGTGTGGATCACGTGCAGAGCCGGTTTCTATGATCAGGTTGGCATCACAACGCAGGCCTTCCTGGATCAGGCGGTGATGTACGGCACCGGTGGCCAGTAGTGCATTAACCACCAGTTTGTCGCTGGCGATATGGCGATCCGAGAGGATAATAATGACCTTGCCATTTTTAACCGCAGCCGTTGCCTGCGCCGTGATCGCATCCAGTGCCGATTTCAGGTCCGTTGCCGCATCGAAGCAAAGATCAATCACTTCATGTGCATAGTGCGTGTCATCCATTTCCAGCAGGCTGCGGAACTTGCCTTCGGACAGGACCGGCGAGCTGATGATAAGGCGGTTGGCGTGGTCCTGTGTTTCATCGAACAGGTTGCGCTCTTTACCCAGGCAGGTTTCCAGTGACATCACCACGGCTTCACGAATCGAGTCGATGGGCGGGTTGGTGACCTGGGCAAACTGCTGGCGGAAGTAATCAAATACCGAGCGCTGCTGGGTGGACAGAACCGGGAAGGGCGTGTCATCACCCATCGAACCGATTGCCTCCTGGCCGGATTCTGCGAGCACACGGATCACCTGGTCACGTTCCTCAAAACTCACCAGGAACTGTTTCTCATAGGTTTTCAGGGTCTGCTCATCCATTGGCTGGCTGCTCAACGGGTCGCCATCCAGTGTGGAGACCAGGCGGTGACAGCTTGCCTTCAGCCAGTCCCGGTAGGGCTGCGCCGATTTCAACGTGTTATTAATGTCTTCAGGGTAAAGGATGTTACCGGTATTCGTATCCACTGCCAGCATTTCACCGGGTTTCAGGCGGCCCTTGGCCACCACGTCCTCGGGTGCATAGTCATAGACGCCAATTTCAGAGGCCAGCGTAATATGGCGGTCTTTGGTGATAACGTAACGGGCGGGGCGCAGGCCATTCCTGTCCATGGTGCAGCAGGCATGGTTACCATCGGTAAGTACAATACCGGCCGGGCCATCCCAGGGCTCCATGTGCATGGAGTTGAATTCGTAGAAGGCTCGCAGGTCAGGGTCCATGTGCTCCACATTCTGCCAGGCCGGTGGTACCAGCAGGCGCATTGCACGGAATACACTGACACCGCCCGCGAGCATTACTTCCAGCATGTTATCCATGGAACTGGAGTCAGAGCCGGACATATTGACCAGGGGACGAATACTGGCCAGTTCAGGCAATAATTCACTCTCAAATTTAAACGCACGGGCTTTTGCCCAGTTGCGGTTGCCCTGTACCGTATTGATTTCACCATTATGGGCCAGGTAGCGGAAAGGCTGCGCCAGGCGCCACTGGGGCCAGGTGTTGGTTGAAAAACGCTGGTGGAAGACGCAAAGCGCGGTTTCCATACGTGAGTCATTCAGGTCCTTGTAGAAAACCGGCAGGTTTTCCGGCATCACCAGGCCCTTGTAGGACATCAGTTTTGTCGACAGGCAGGGTACGTAGAACATGTCGTCCGATGACTCGAGGATGATCTCGGCACGGCGGCGGGCAACATAGAGCTTACGGTCCATGGTTTCCTGGTCCATACCGTCCGCTGCATTAATGAAGATTTGCTGGATATTGGGCAGGCTGCGCAGGGATTCTTCGCCGCAGGCATCGGGGTTGATCGGTACTTCACGCCAGCCGGCGACATCCAGGCCCAGCAGGGCCAGCTGGTTTTCCAGCTCCTTGCGACCGGCCTGGGCCAGTGCTGCGTCCTGGTTCAGGAAAATAAGTCCTGAGGCGTAGATGTCTTCCAGGTCGATATTGTTCTCGGCTGCAATGGTACGCAGGAATGAGTCGGGCTTTTTGATCAGCAGTCCACAACCGTCGCCGGACTTGCCATCGGCCGCTACCGCGCCCCTGTGGGTCAGGCGGGCAAGGGCATGGATAGCGGTTTCCACCAGCCAGTGGCTGGCTTTGTTGTCCATCTGCGCGATCAGGCCAAAACCGCAGGAGTCTTTTTCAAAAGACGAATTGTACAGTCCAGACGTTGGGATTCTGTTGCTCATAAGTCGTACCGTAACGAAATCTGTGTTGGTGTTATCCGAGGGGTTATCCACACGGCAAAAGGGGTGAGATTTTACCCTTCTATGGACACAGGATCAAATCTTCTATTGCAGGGGTATTACAAATTCAGGGCTGAATCGCCTTATGGACCGCATCCAGGCTTTTAACCCATGGCCGTGATTTCTGTAAACCGGCGGGCAGGCGGACAATAGACTGGCGTGCGATATCCTGGTCCGTATAAAAACGGTGCAGCAGGATGTACCAGGGCCTGTTGTTTAGCCGGGTTTCATACCAGGCCGAATCATCACCAAGTTTATTTGTGCGTGCGAAGGTGAGCAGGGTCTGCGGGTCCCTGGCACCGAGTACCTGCAGGGTCCAGTGGCCCTTGTCCTGTTGTAATAACCAGTTCGCGTCGTGTATACCCATCGCGGACAGCTGTTTGAGCGCCGGGTTAATCGCAGGCTTCGTCGTGTTGGATTTGGGCTTTACAGGTTCTACCTGGGCTACGACTTTGCTGGTCGTGGGTTTTTTTACCACGGGCGGGGCAGGTGGTGCTACGGGCACCGGTGGTGCAACGGGTGCTATTTCAGGTTCAGGGGCCAGGGGTGTTTTGACCTGCTCAATAAGGGCTGCGGGGGGTGGGTCTATAGGTAGAGGGCTACTGCCGTGCGTTGTACCTGGTGGTGTGCCAGCTTCATCTTCCTGGCGTGGGGTAGTATCAGTAACCCCTGCGGTATCCATGATGGCACTGTCGACCATGTCTACAGTGGATTTGCTCGTGTCTGTTGTTAGCCCCGGTTCCACGGTTACAGGTTCTATCAAATCTATAGGGCCTGATGTCGGTGGTGTACTCGGTAACTGATTGGTCACTGTCGGTGGTTGAGGTGCGGGTGTCATTATAATTTCTGGTTGCAGTGCCAGTTCACCTGTCTTGCTGCTATCAATTTGCAGGTAAAAATAGCTACCAATGGCAACGGCTGCAATGAGTGTTAGCAGGGGGAATAAAATAACAGGCCTGATATTGGCAGGTAAAGAGAAGCCAGATATTTTGGCCTTTTTTTTGCCCATTTTTTTTAGTTGATGACAGGCGCCCCTGAGTATCTGTTCGGGTAGCGCACCGTATTTTTTCAGGATCTGTGCAATGGCTTTTTCATCAAATAAAACATCACCGCGGTAATCGGCCTGGGTTAATTTGTGCTGCAGGAACTCACTTGCCTGTTTGGGGTTGAGTTCAGGCATGTGCTGGACAAATAACTGGTTGTGCTGCAGGTTGCTGATTTGTTCCAGTGTTTCCGCCATGCCCTTATTGGCAAATAAAATTAATTTTAGCTGTGTTTCCTTATCACTCTTCAGGGTTTCAATATAACGAATCAGTTCCTGCAAGGTGGTGTCAGACAGGACATGTGCATCATCGATGATGAGTACAGGCGTTTGATCAAATGCAGAAAGTCGTTTTAAGTTGTCATCCAGGTAGTTGGCATTGCCCTGGTCCTGCAGATGGATAGATATTTTTTGCTGGAGCTGTACCAGCGTGTCTGTCGCTTCTGCCAGCACGGGTAACAATTTTATGTTGGGTATATCGTGCTGGATAAAATGGCGAAACAGGGTTGTTTTGCCACTACCCAGCGGACCTTCAATAATTAAGACCAGGTCACTAAATTGCAGGTGGTGCTGGCTTGTTTCCAGTAGTTGTTCGAGTGTGGTGTTTTTATATATGCCATCATCAGAGAGTATGATGGATGAAAAGGGTTGTTTGATTAAGCCAAGAAATACCATTGTCTCGGGTGAAAGGGACAAGTTATCCAGTTGATTATCCTGTACAGAATCTTTTTTACTAAACATAGCTTCGAAGGTCGATCATGATTGTTGAATAGTATAGTAAATTATTAGCTATTTCCGTTAACCCGTACCAGAAAATTATCATCAGGGTAACAGGTTTGCGAAGGATAGTTGCCGAGGGTTGAAAATGCGTTCGTATTCGACAATCGCATAACGGTCGGTCATGCCGGCAATATAGTCGGCAATGCCACGTGCAATACCCGTGTCGCCCAGTTTTTGTTTTAGTTCATCGCAGTGTTGTCGGGATTCGGGTGGCAGGATATTGATGTCGTTCATAAAGGCATCAAATAATTCGCTGATGACTTTCTCTGCTTTAATGGTCATACGGTGTACGCGGTAGTGGCGGTACAGGTTTTTTCTCAGAAAGCGTTTTAGTTCAAGGTTCTGTTGCTGCATATCATCACTGAAATGAATCAGGTATTGATCGTGCTTGCGCGCATCATCTGGATGTTTAAGATCGAGGGCGGCGATGTTTGATTTACTGGTTTCTATCAGGTCAACTACCATGCGATTAATCATGCGGCGGATAATTTCATGTATTTGTCGGCGTGGATTTAGTTTGGGGTAAAGTGCATGTACCGTGTCATATTGTTCACGAAACAACTGCGTCTCCAGTAACTGCTCCATGGTGATCAGGCCGTAACGGAGGCCGTCATCGATGTCATGGTTGTTATAGGCGATTTCATCCGCATGGTCACAGGTTTGGGCCTCGAGGGACGGCTGGTTTTTTTCAAGGAAGCGTGCTCCCAGTTCGCCCAGTTCTTTTGCGTCTTTGGCCGAGCAGTGTTTCAGTATGCCTTCCCGTGCTTCGAACGTTAGATTAAGGCCGGGGAACTCGGCATACTTTTCTTCGAGTTCATCGACGACACGCAGTGACTGTAAATTGTGCTCAAAGCCACCAAAGTTTTTCATACACTGGTTTAGTGCATCCTGGCCAGCATGGCCGAATGGGGCATGGCCGAGGTCGTGTGCAATGGCAATGGTTTCTGCAAGGTCTTCATGGAGTGCCAGCTCGCGAGCAATCGAACGGGCGATTTGTGATACTTCCAGTGAATGGGTCAGGCGGGTACGAAACAGGTCACCTTCGTGGTTAACAAAAACCTGGGTTTTATATTCGAGCCGGCGAAAGGCCGCTGAGTGAATAATGCGATCCCGGTCGCGTTGATACTGGTTTCGATGCACGGGCGATGGCTCTGCATATAGGCGGCCCCTTGAGGTGCTTTCGGTCGAGGCATAGGGAGCAAGATTTTTCAGGTCATAGCCGTTGGGCATATGCAGGTTCCTAATGATTAATAGCTGTCCTTGATAGCATCCAGCAGGGCATCTTCAGTATAGTCCGTGGTGATCACTGCCTGGCCAATTGCCTTGAACAGTACCAGTTTAAGGACGCCGTCGGAAACCTTTTTATCAATTTTCATGAGTTCAATGAAACGATCAGCCGTCATTTTCGCGGGTGCCCTTACGGGTAAGTGCGCACGTTCGATAATATCAATAACACGATCTACGTCACTACTGCTGATCCATCCCAGCTTTTCTGAAAGGCGGGCTGCCATAATCATGCCACTGGCGATAGCCTCACCATGTAGCCAGTTGCCATAGCCCATGCCGGTCTCGATGGCATGACCGAAGGTATGGCCCAGGTTAAGCAGGGCGCGCTGTCCCGTTTCCGTCTCATCGGCCGCAACGATGCGCGCCTTGCTTTTGCAGGAGCGGTCAATGGCATAGGCCAGTGCGACCGTATTGCGATTGACGAGTTTATCGATATTGGTTTCCAGCCATTCAAGGAATTCAATGTCATTAATCAGGCCATATTTAATGACCTCGGCGATACCCGAACTGAGTTCGCGGTCTTCGAGTGTGCTCAAGGTTTCGGTATCGGCGATAACGGCCTTTGGTTGATAGAAGGCACCAATCATATTTTTGCCCAGTGGGTGATTGACGGCTGTTTTGCCACCCACGGATGAATCCACCTGTGCCAGCAGGGTGGTGGGTATCTGGATAAAGTGTACGCCACGCTGGTAGGTGGCCGCAGCAAAACCGGTAATGTCGCCAATAACACCGCCGCCCAGTGCAATCAGGGTGGTGTTACGATCAAAACGGTTGCTCAGCAGGCAGTCATAGATGGTGTTTAGTGTTTCAAGGCTTTTATATTGTTCGCCATCGGGCAGGACCAGTGTCTTGACCTTGAAGCCTGTGAGCGAGGCCAGTACTTTATCCATATATAGCGGGGCAACGGTTTCGTTACTGACAACCAGGACGCTGTTGCCGGGAATGTGCTGGGTTAGCAATTCTGGGCGGCTAAGCAGGTTTTTGCCAATGTAGATGGGGTAACTGCGCTCACCCAGGCTGACATTTAGGGAGATCATGTATTTACTGAGTCCTGATAGGCTTTTAATTGGTCAAGGATAACTTGAATTACAGATCGAATCGACTTTTCACCCGTGTTAATGACAATATCAGCCGTTTCACGATAGAGGGGTTCACGGATTTCCATTAATTCCCGGAGTTTTGATTCAGGATCTGGCGTTTGTAGTAAGGGCCGGTTTTTGTCGTGGCGGACGCGTTCCATGAGATGTGCGATATCGCTGTGCAGGTAGATGACCGTACCTCGATTAACCAGGTGCTGGCGATTCTCCGGTGCGAGTATTGCGCCACCACCAGTGGCAAGCACTATGCCCTGCCTTTGTGTCAGCTCATTAATAATGGCTGTTTCGCGTTTACGAAAGCCCTCCTCGCCCTCTAGTTCAAAGATGAGCGGGATACTGGCACCCGTGTGTGCCTCGATGGCATGGTCGCTATCAATGAATTCAAGATGCAGTTTTTTTGCCAACTGGCGTCCCATGGTGGTTTTGCCTGCACCCATGGGGCCAATAAGAAAAAGGTTATCCTGGCGTTTCATTGTTGGTATTAGCTATGCCTTTTTATTTATTTTGGGCTTCATAATGACAAACTGCCCTGAAGGGTCAGGGCAGTATTGTACAGAGAATGCGCCTTGCTTGTGAAGCGATGATCAAGGCGTTGTTTTATCTGTTCAACTTAGAGGCTCAGTGAGTCCTTCAGTATCTTAGGTGTAACAAATATCAACAGTTCTGATTTGTCTATCTGCTCCAGAGAATGACGGAACAGGCCACCAATTAAGGGGAGGTCGCCGAGGACAGGTACCTTGTCAACTTCATTGCGTGACTCGGTCTCGTAGATACCACCTAACACGACAGTATCACCGTTGTTGACCAGTACCTGTGTAGTAACCTCGTTAGTGTCGACACTGGGTATGTTGAAATACACTTGACCAACAGAATCTTTGTTGACGGTCAGGTCCATGATGATCCGGTCATCGGGTGTGATTTGCGGTGTTACTTTAATGCTCAGAACGGCTTTCTTAAATTCTACCTGGGTGGCACCGCTCGAGGTAGCAGACAGGTAGGGTATTTCCACGCCCTGCTCAATAAAGGCTTCATGCCTGTCGGAGGTGACAACACGGGGGCTGGAGATGACTTCGCCCTGGTCCTCTGCCTGTAGTGCAGATAACTCGAGATCAAGCAGGTCGCCGCCACTGAGAATAGCGAATGCAATGCTGCCCGTTGGGTTTAGTACCGGCATATTAACATTCAGGCGCTCATTGGACATAGCACTGATACCGACGGGGAAGGGGGTTCCATTTGTGGGATCTTGAAGGCTGTCTAAGGCGCCATCAAGGCCTGTACTAGTACCAGCGTAGGTACCTGTTACCTGTGAATATCCATTACTGCCCGTGGGTTCAATCTTGGTGCGACCAAATCGTACCCCAAGCTCCTTGGAGAAATCGTCTGTTGCAATAACAATACGAGACTCAACTAGAACCTGTCGAATAGGTACATCGAGTTGATCAATGATACGTCGTGCCTGGGCAATGACTTCTGAGGTGTCCTTGATGATAATTGTATTGGTACGTTCATCAATAATAACACTGCCGCGAGATGAGAGCAGGCTGGCAGAGCCGCTGTCTTCACCACCTGTTTCGAACAGGGCGGCGAGTTCTTTAACCTTGGCGAAATTAATGGTGAAGAATGCTGTCCTTAAAGGAGCTAGTTCTACAATTTGCTGTTGTGCTTCCAGCTCAAGTTTTTCCTGGGCAGCGATTTCTTCACTAGGCGCGATTAACATGACATTGCCTGATTCGCGTTTAGAGAGGCCCTTAGCCTTGAGGATAATGTCCAGTGCCTGATCCCAGGGGACATTTTTCAGTCGTAATGTCAGGTTGCCATCTACCGAATCGCTGACAACGACATTCAGTCCCGTAAAATCTGCGATTAACTGTAGTACGGCACGAATAGGAATATCCTGGAAGTTTAACGACAGGCGTTCACCAGTATAACCAAACTTGGCTTTTTTCTGTTCTTCCAGGTCTTCTTTTGAAATAGGAATAAACTCGACTGTGAACGTACGGTCAGTTTGGTAGGCAAGATGTTCATAATCCCTGGTGCTAGGCTCTATAAGGATTTTTGCGGCACCATCCTGGGTGAAGCTATCGATTGATTTCACGGGTGTGGCAAAATCCAGTACATCCAGGCTCTGGAAAAGTTCTTTGGGTAGTTTAGTGTTAACAAAATTAATCGCTATCTTGCCGAACTCTTCAGTAATATCCATAGGGACATTGGCTTCAGACAGATCAATAATTACACGGCCTTCACCTTTTTCGCCGCGACGAAAATCAATTTTAGTAATGGCTTTACCATCTGAGCCGAAACGAGGGCTGACAATTTTGGCAAGTCCACTGCCTGCCTGGACCGTTGAGGCCTCGGCGGAATCACTATCGAGTATAACAATGACTTCATTGTTATTTGTAGACACCTGATAAGGGACGGTTTCTGTCAGGTTTAAAATAACGCGAGTCTTGTTCTTTGCGGTTACGGTCGTGATCGACTGCGCTACACCTACGCCTACCATCTGGCGTCGTTTTGGTAGCTTACTAACCGTGTCGTCAAAGTCGAAGGCAATACGTGCGGGATTATCAATTGTAAAGCTTAGAGGCTTTTCTGCAGGCTGGCTGAGCTTTAGATTAATCTGTAAGCGATTGCCAGGCAGGGTGGAATAGTTTATTGATTCTATTGAATTCGTTTCCGACCAGGCCGATGTGGCAAAAAGCAGGCTCGACAATAATATTGCCAGGCTGGATTTAAGAATGTTTCCAAATAATGCTGGAAGTTTTGTTAATGACGTGTTCATGGAAACTCCATACATGGCTAGTCAGATCCAATGGCAAGGATTGCATTGCGCTCAATGTAACCACCGATGCCGTCGGGTATTATTTCGATAATATCAAGTTGTTTTTCCGTGACAGTAATAATTTGTCCGTCATTCAGGCCAAGGTAATTGCCTGTTTGTACGCGATGGACAACATTATTTGGGTCTTTTACCAGTCCCCATGTTTGCTCATTCTGTTCCAGGATGCCGACCATGCGTAGTGTGTCCAGAGGGAATGACTCCAGTGGTTCCTTGGGTCTTTCAGTCTTTAGTTTTATATCACTAGTGCGTTCTTTTTCATCGGCCTCAAATGCCTGTTCAAAAGGGTCGCGCAGCTCAGCAGCAGAATAGCTAAAATTCTGGTAGGGCTTGAACTGGGGCAATGGCTTAACACTACCAACATGCTTGGTCTTGGTTGTCTTTATATATTCATGAAGATCACTGTTATCCCGACTGCATGCAGACAGGTTTAGCACCATGATGATGGTCGCCGTGCTGTACAGTATGTTTTGTAAAGCACGCATTTATACGTCCTCATTCTCATCAAGATACTGGTAAGTAACCGCAGTTACTTCCATTTGAAGGCGAACGCCTGAATCTTTGCTTGGATGTTTAATTATAATATTTCGCATAGTTACAATTCGAGGCAGGGCTGCGACGCCACTAACAAATCGTCCAAATTGATGGTAGCGGCCAGTGACCCTCAGTTTTATTGGGAATTCTGCATAGAATTCTTTCGGGCTAAGGCCTTCTGGTTTAAAAAATTCTATTTCCAGTCCACTGGCGATGCCGGTTTGTGAAATATCGGTTAGTAGTGATTCGATCTCTGTCTTGTTGGGCAGTTGTCGAAGCAGTGCGCCGAAAGAACGCTTCATTTCATCCAGTTGTTGTACATAGGCATCGAGGTTGGCGGCTTTGCTTTGTTTTACATCAAAAGTATTGCGCAGCTCTATTTCTTTCTTCTCTGCCAGCTCAAGTCTTTCAAGTTGCGCCGTGGTGTCCTGCCATATGCCAAGGCCAGCAACGGTGAGGCAAATAAGTACGATAATCAGTATTTTTACCGGTGTCGGAGCAGAGCCAATTTTTTTGATGTCTTCAATATCAATCTGGCTAAGGTCTATTTCATTTAGCTTCGACAAATCCATATTACTTTTCCTCTGACTCTTTAGGTTCAGATTGTAAGGCTGTTAATTTGAACTCGCTGCCCCTACCGTCTTTACGTTTGCTTTCAATAACCTGTAATTTTGGTTTTTTCATCCAGTCAGATGCATCAATATTTCTCATATAGGCCGATACCCGGCCATTAGATTCTGCAACGCCTGTGATATAGAGTGTTTCACCTTGCTGGCTAAGTTCGGTTATGTGTAAGCCTTCGGGTACGGTACGCACAATATCATCAAATAAATGTACAATTTGGGGGCGTTTTTGCTGTAAAGACTGGATTATTTCCATACGAGATAGCAGCTTGGCTTTTGTCTGTTCCAGTCCTTCTATTTTCTTTAACTCAACATCAAGCGTTTTAATTTCTTCAAGGAGAAGGTTGTTCCTGTCTTCCTGGAAGCTAATTAGTCGCTCAATATTGACATGGATCAGGAAGATAATGGCCGCCGTTAAAATAACGGAGAAAACTGTAATGGAAATAAATTCTCGAGTTTGTTCTCTACGAAGTTCTTCACGCCAGGGTAGTAAATTAATGTGAGCCATTAGTCAAAGCTCCTCATGGCCAGGCCACAGGCAATCATTAGTGCCGGTGCATCATTGCTTAATGCTTGAGCATTCACCCTGTTTGCAAGCTCCATATTGTTGAACGGGTTGGAGATGATGGTCTTTATGCCTAGTTGTGATTCAATTAGTTCGTCAATACCCGGGATAGAAGCACAGCCACCCGCCAGGGCAATCATATCAACCGTATGGTATTGCCCGGCGGTATAAAAAAATTGCAGGAAACGACTGACCTGTTGTGCCATGGTTTCTTTAAAGGGCTCAAGGACTTCAGGTATGTAGTTATCGGGCAGGCCGCCGACCTTTTTCAGGCGTCCGGCTTCTTCATAGGCCAGGCCATAGCGACGCATGATTTCTTCTGTAAGCTGTTTGCCACCAAAGGCCTGTTCACGGGTGTAAATGAGCTCGCCATCTGCAATCACATTCAGGCTGGTCATGGTTGCACCTACATCAAGTGCTGCAATCAGGAAAGGCTCTTTTTCTTTTTCATCATCTGCCTGCTCCTGTTGTCGCAGGACTTCAGGTGGCAGTAAAAGTTTAGAGGCCCGTTCTATGGTATAAGCTTCAACATCAATAATTTTTGCAGTCAGTCCGGCTATTTCTGCTGCCGCAGTTCGTAGCTCAATATTTTCACTTCGTGATGCTGCCAGCAGAACATCGACTGTATCAGGATTGTTGGTGGTGGGGCCGAGGATCTGGAAGTCGAGATTGATTTCTTCCAGGGGGTAAGGGATATACTGGTCAGCTTCCAGTTCAATTTGTAATTCCATGTCACTTTCGCTGAGCGTAGCCGGCATGGTGATTACTTTTGTGATAACAGCAGAGCCAGCTACGGCCAGTGCAACCTGTTTGCACTTGCTTCCGGAGCGTTTCAGGGCCTTTTGCAGGGTTTCGCCGACAGCTTCCACGTCCTGGATGTTCTTTTCGACTACGGCATTGGCAGGTAGAGGCTCAACGGCAAGGCTCTCAACCTTGTAGCCGGTATCTGTTTTGGATAGCTCAACCAGCTTGACTGACGTCGAGCTGATGTCTACTCCTAATACTGATGGTTTTTTGCGTTTCAGTTGAAACACCCTGGTCGCCCTCTCAATCCGCTCTATGCGTTTTAATTAGTTATAGCTGTTTTATGCATATTTGCATTAAATATTAGCTGCAAGTACCGAATAATACTAGTCTATTTTTAAAATCTTGTCGCTAGATTTGTGCCCAGAGATTATAATTTTGTTTAATCTGGGTACTGGCTGGAACCATCTTTATAGCTTATGGTCACTTTGGGTTAGATGATTTTCTTAAATTTTCAAAGACTTATCATCATTGGGTCTTTACGAAAAAGGCGTTTAGAGTAATTTGTCTAGCTATATACTAATAGTCTGAGTTCATGGATATACAAATAATATGCAAAAATTTTTAAAATTTCTTCGAATCAGTTCCAGGATTTTTTTTGTTGCGCTCGTGCTGGCGTTCTCTGGATTGATAGGTGTGTATTTGTATCTGGAGCCGGACCTGCCCTCGATAGAGGGCCTGAGTGACGTACAATTACAGGTGCCCTTGCGGATCTATACGGCCGAGGGCGCGTTAATTTCTGAATACGGTGAAAAGCGACGTTCTCCCAAGTCGCTGGATAAAATTCCGGAAAAGCTCCGCCAGGCCTTCCTGTCCGCGGAGGATGATCGTTTCTATGAGCATCCCGGCGTTGATTACCAGGGGATTTTGCGTGCGGTATATGTCCTCATGAAGACGGGTGAGCGAGGCCAGGGTGGCAGTACGATTACGATGCAGCTGGCCCGAAATTTTTATCTGAGTACAGAAAAGACCTATGGCCGAAAATTAAATGAAATCTTCCTGGCGCTGAAAATTGAGCAACAGCTAAGCAAGGACAGGATTTTTGAGCTGTATCTAAACAAGATTTATCTCGGTAACCGTGCCTATGGTGTAGCAGCAGCCAGCCAGGTCTATTATGGCAAGGCGCTGGAAGAGCTGGATATTGCGCAGATGGCAATGATTGCCGGTCTACCCAAGGCGCCATCACGTTATAACCCGATAATTAACCCGGACCGTGCAGTGACGCGCCGTAACTATGTATTAAAGCGCATGCTTGAGCTGGAATTTATCTCGGATGCGGATTACCGCTGGGCCAAGGCGCAACCGGTCAGTTCCGGTTTGCATGATTCACCGGTCGAGGTCTCTGCCTCCTATGTGGCCGAAATGGTGCGTGCCGAGATTTCACGCCAGTTTGGCGATGAGGCCTATAACCGCGGCCTGAAGGTCTATACCACGATTGATAAGCGCCTGCAGGAGGCGGCCAACGATAGTGTGCGCAAGGCCTTGCTGGATTATGACCAGCGCCACGGTTACCGTCACCCGGAAAGTCGGTTGCAGAAGAGCGAAGATGTTCCTTTTACAGAGGATTTATGGGAGTTAACCCTGGCTAATTTTCCAGTCTATGGAAGTCTATCGGCCGCCCTGGTGATCGAGGTGTCTGAAAAAGAGGCGCGGCTTTATGTGAGGGGTGGGCGCATTATCAACCTGGGCTGGGATGGTATGTCCTGGGCCAAGCCCTATATTGATGTGAATAATCAGGGCAAGGCGCCAGAGCTCGCGGCTGATATTATGCAGGTAGGTGATATTGTCCGTATTTATCGTGCTGAAGATGGGCAGTGGCGACTGGGGCAGATCCCGGAGGTCCAGGGTGCGCTGACCTCGTTATCACCTAATGATGGTGCTATTAAGGCACTCGTCGGTGGTTTTGATTTTAATCACAGTAAATTTAACCGTGCGGTCCAGGCAAGGCGCCAGGCCGGTTCAAGTTTTAAGCCCTTTGTTTATACCGCGGCACTGGAAAGGAACTATACGGCGGCATCCATTATTACCGACGCACCCGTGGTCTTTCATGACCCGGCGCTGGAGGATTTCTGGCGACCCGAAAACTACAGCGGTAAATTTTATGGGCCAACCCGCCTGCGTGAAGCGCTGGTTAAATCGAGAAACCTGGTTTCAATTCGGTTGCTGAGATCGATTGGTGTCGGCTATGCGTTGCGTTTTATTAGTCGTTTTGGATTTGATACCGGGCAGCTGCCCCACGACCTGTCTCTGTCACTGGGTAGTGGTGAATTGAGTCCGCTCGATTTATCTGCGGGATATGCGGTTTTTGCCAATGGTGGTTATCGCATCAAGCCTTATTTTATCCAGCGTATCGAGGATCTTAACGGCAAGATCCTGTACGAGGCCGACCCTGCCGTGGCCTGTGTCAGCTGTGTGCTACAGGCGAGGGAGAAATTGCGTGAACCGGCTGTGGTTCAGCCCGGGGTTGTTGCGATCCAGCAGCAAAATCCGGTGGCTGTGAATGTCGCCGATGAGCAGCTGGCTGTCGATGATGTGATGGAGGCCGCCCTGCCAAAGCAGGCAGAAAGGGCCGTGGATGACCGTGTGATATATATCATGGGCACGATTATGCAGGATGTTATTAAGAGGGGAACCGGGCGCCGGGCGCTGTCACTGGGGCGGAGTGACCTGCATGGTAAAACCGGCACCACCAATGACCAGAAAGATGCCTGGTTCAATGGCTTTAATCGCTCGCTGGTGGCTAATGTCTGGGTGGGCTACGATCAGCAGCAGCGCTCACTGGGCAATTATGAAACCGGTTCGAAGGCGGCCTTGCCGATGTGGATTGATTTTATGAAAACGGCCCTGCAGGGTGTGCCAGAAACAATGATGGAGCGCCCTGAAAACCTGGTGACCGTGAAGATTAAACCCGATACAGGTGAGCTGGCCGGGGTTAATGATAAAGATGCCATTTTTGAGGTTTTCCGTGCCGAGCATGTGCCAAAAGACAATGTGGTACGGGAGATTCCAGGCAGCTCAGGTGATAACGGTGCTATCCCCGAGCAGCTGTTTTAGGGGCGGGTCTTAATCTGCAGCGTGGTAAGGTACGCTCAGTTCGTGTACCGCGTTGACCAGCTCGGCCACATGCTCCGGGTTAATATCCGGGGTAATGCCATGGCCCAGGTTGAATACATGGCCGCTGCCCTGGCCATAGGCCTCGAGGATGCGTGCGGCTTCGCTACGAATCACCTCGGGTGAGGCATAGAGTGTGCTCGGGTCCATATTGCCCTGCAGTGCAACTCGGTCGCCTACCTGCTGTCTTGCCAGTGTTATATCCGTGGTCCAGTCCAGTCCCAGTCCATCACAGCCGGAGTCGGCCATATCGCTAAGCCACTGGCCACCACCCTTGGTAAACAGGATCACCGGTACTTTTCGGCCGTCATTATCCCGGGTCAGTTTAGACACTATCTCTGTCATGTAGCGAAGTGAAAATTCACGGTACATCTTCGGAGACAGGCTGCCGCCCCAGGTATCAAAAATCATCAGTGCCTGCGCGCCTGCAGCGACCTGTGCATTGAGGTAGCTGGTAACTGATTCAGCAATTTTACCCAGTAGCTGGTGTGCCAG
>JAOUMO010000160.1 GCA_029881425.1 Gammaproteobacteria bacterium | reverse complement strand
CTTACCTTCTACATTGCCGAGGATTTCACGCTTGAAATAAAAGCACTCAGCCAATAAATGGCGACCTATGGCCTGCTTGCCCGAGGGGTCAAACGATGAATCAAACAGGAGCTTCAATTCATCAGACGCCGGAAAATATTTTGAGGTACTATGAATTTGCACGGGATTGTACTGGCCATTTTCCGCCGCAACCAGTTTATCCATGTTAATAAAAAGACCCTCTTCACGACTATCGTCAAGCAGCTGGTTATCAATATCAATCAGGCACTGGCCATCACGTTTAATAAGAAAAATATTATCCATCGCAAATTGATATTCGTCATCATACCAGCGTATGACATCGTCAATTTTTCCGCAGTTAGATGAAAACTCACTATGCTCGGTACAGATACGCCGGTACTGCCCAAAGGTACTGGTATCAGGATCGTAACCGACATGGCTGGCCTGGATAATGACAATATCCTTGCCGTGTTCGGCATGCGGCCCATGCCGGTCCGTTGCGACAACACCACCCACCTGGCCGTGATTAAAAGGAAAGGTGCGAAAATGCTTGGTGATTAAAATAATCGGATAACCCTGGCTTTCATCAGAACAGAAGGCGCGCGATGGCATTATCTTGCCGGTCTCGAATCCCATTGATTTGCACAGGTTATATAATTTCGGTACAAAAACACTGTATCTAAACATCCTGTTTTCAATTTTAAAGTCCGCTATGGTGTGACTTATATTTTTATTGGATCTAAACATTAAATGCCCTTCAAGCGCTGATTAATATTAAAAATTTATTAAAGCTCTGGACCAAGGATAAAGTCTACCGAATTAAAGCCCTTTTCTTCCAGCTCTTCCAGTATATCGTCCCAGTCATAATTGGGAATCTTTTCCTCGACGCTGGCTATAAGACCGGTAGCAAAACGATAGACCTCATGCTCCTCATAATCTGAAGGGATGCTCACCAGCCTTATTTTTTCAGAATCCTTACTCGGCAAAATCATTAATTTTTCACTCATACTGTATTTCTCCAGTTGTTATCTACTGTATACATAATCCTGTAAAATACGACAAGTCTTATTCGATAATATCGGCCAATTTATTCAACTGCTGCCGTGAATAGATCAAACCCGGCCAATAAAATTATAAATTAGCCGATTTGCACGATAAATAGTAATATCCACTGAAACCTTTGGCTAACCATGGCCTCTAATGCCTCAAAACAAAGGCTGCCAATGATCAAATACCTATTCTTATGTGCGATGACTTTATTTTGCTCAGCAGGCTGGGCAGAGCACGTCACCTTGCCCACAGGGCCATATCCACTACCCGAATATAGCCTGAAATATGATCCTGCCCGTGACCCCTTTATCGATGGGGTAGAGGCCATACAGCTGGCCCAGGACAGCCATCGCAAAATATTAATTGAAGTCGGTGGTGACTGGTGCAAATGGTGCCACATACTGGATGACTTCCTTAAACAAAATCCCGGCACGGCACAGCAACTGCATGCGCAATTTGTTTTACTTAAAATCAATGTCAGTGACGAGAATAACAACCAGGCATTCCTCGATAGTTTTCCAAAACCCCTGGGCTACCCGCATATGTATGTATCCGCCGCCGATGGTAATTTGCTGAAATCAAAAGACACCGCAGAATTTCTTGTTAATGGTGAATACTCAACCGAGGCATTTGCAGCCTTCATCAACAAATGGACGACACATGAGTAATCATTTGAGCCGCAGGGAATTTCTCATCCTGGTATCGGCAGCAACAGCGGCTATACCCTTCCCTGCTCTCAGCAAACAACGCACAGCCAGTGGAGAAGCACATGAAAAACTCGAGGATCCATGGCTAACACTTGCGGTAGTGCAGGAGCATCTATTCCCCGCTGAAAAAAAGGCACCTGGCGCAAGCGATATACAGGCCTTAAGTTATCTCCGGCAGCTGCTACAGGCACCGGACACAGACAGGGAGGATGTGGATTTTGTTATCAAGGGTGTCAGCTGGCTAAATGATCTGTCCAGTAGCACCTATCAACGGCTATTCCACCAACTCGATACCGACTTAAAAGAAAAGATACTGCGTAAAATTGAACAAAGTTCTGCCGGTGAACGCTGGCTGTCATTACAGCTGAGCTACCTGATCGAGGCGCTACTCGCCGATCCTGTGTATGGTGGTAACGCCAACAGCCAGGGCTGGCAGTGGCTCGAACACCAGCCAGGCTTTCCGCGACCCACGGCTGATAAACGCTATTTCAAATTGCGCACAGGCAACCACAAGGGATTCAAGGCATGAGTTTTGACTACGATGTTTGTATCATCGGCAGCGGCGCCGGTGGTGGCCCGGTCGCACTGACACTGGCACAGGCTGGCAAGTCAGTACTGGTACTGGAAAAGGGCCCCTGGTTGACTGAAAACGACTTCTACAAAGATGAACTGGCCTGCTGCCGTCGGAGTGTCTACACCCCCGAACTTGCAGACGAACAGCATGTCATTGAAGACACGGACGCCAATGGCAACTGGCAGGCCGAGTCCACCTCGGACTCCGGCTGGAATTTCTGGAACGGTAATGTCGTAGGCGGCTCATCCAATTTTATGAGCGGTTATTTTTATCGCCTCAAGCCCGAAGACTTCCGGCTGTTGTCCGAGTTTGGTCCGATCGAAGGTGCCAATATTGCCGACTGGCCAATCAGTTATGATGAGCTTGAACCCTATTACAGCAAGGCCGAAACAGAGATCGGTATTTCCGGCAGGATTATCAAACATAAATACCTTGAGCCCCGCTCCACCGAGGACTTCCCCTACCCCCCAACCAGTGAACACCCTATTGCCGCAGAGATCGATGAGGCCTGTAAGGCCATCGGCTACCAGTCACTGGTCACCGCCAGGGCGATTCTTTCCCGGCCTAAAGATGATCGTAACAGCTGCGAGTACTCGGGTTACTGCGGCAGCTACGGCTGCTCATCCGGTGCCAAGGGTAGCGCCAGGGCCGCCCTGCTCAACCGGGCGGTAAAATCCGGGCATTGCACCATCATTGACAATGCTCGGGTGCATAAGCTGGTCAGCGATAACCAGGGCAAGGTGACCCGAGCTGAGTATTTTGATGAAAACAACACAAGCCAGTCGGTGAGTGCCAAAATTTTTGTTGTCGCCTGCCAGGCAATAGAGACGAGCCGTCTATTACTGGCCTCTCATGGCCCCAAACACCCCAACGGCCTGGGCAATAATTACGGGCAACTGGGCAGGAACCTGCTGTTCTCCGCTGGCGGCTCGGGTAGCGGCGAATTCCATTACAAGATGCTCAGTGAGGAACGGGCGCAGTCACTAAATGTGCGCGGTCCGTTTGTTAATCGTAACCTGCAGGACTGGTATTTTTACAAGGATAACGACGGCAAGCCAACCAAAGGCGGCACCGTTGATTTCCTGCTCTCCCATCCCAATCCGATTGCCCGTGCCATGCCGCTGAAATGGGGTGATGATGATAAGCTCGTGTGGGGCAAGCCACTCAAACAGGCGCTCAAGGCGCGGTTTACCGAATACCAGAGCCTGCGCTTCGAGGTGTTTAATGACTGGTTGCCAACAGATAACTGTTTTGTTTCACTGGATAAACAGGTACGGGACAAATGGCACTCACCCGTGGCCAAAATACGCATTGGCTATCATCAACATGACCTTATGGTTGGCCAATACCTGACTAACAGGGCAGAAAAGGTGTTGCAGCAAATGGGGGCGAGCAATATACGCTCGAACGTCAGTGGCTCACCACCACAAAACCTGGTGGCCGGTGGCTGTCGATTTGGCAATGACATCAGGACCTCGGTATTGAATGCAAGCTGCCAGGTACACGATGCGGAAAATTTATTTGTCACTGACGGTAGCTTTATGCCAACGGGGGGTAGCGTGCCCTATACCTGGACGATTTACGCGAACGCATTCCGGGTTGCCGATATTATCAAAAAGATAATTTAAATCGGCGGCCAGTAATCGGGTCTCAGGGCCGCCAGGTTCGACTCGATTTCACTGGCATCCAGGCGTAAAAAGTCTTCGAAGTTAAACACGATCATACCGCCCGATAACTCGTACCAGGTAAAACCGCTACTCCATTCGGGCACGGCAACAGTGCCCTGGGTCTTGCGCGGGAAGATATACACCTGCTCCGGCATATATAAAATATTATAGGGTTGCTGGGCATCATGTAACTGCTGAACGCACGGCCATGATGCATCTACCGAATCAAACACATGACACAATGCCGGGTATTCGCGATCACCACCATTATGTACCCAGTGTGGATCGCACACGGGCAGTCGTTGCTTATCGACAAACATCTGGAAGTGCAGGTGATTCACTGATGCATAGGCACCATAGCTGTTATAGCCTATACCCACACCATCAAGGTCAGCGCCTAGCTGGGTAACCAGCTTAGAGATATAGCGATGATCCTGCTCACTCAACAACTGCGGACAACAGCTATCCTTGTCCAGCACCAGCAGGCAATGTAACTCAGCAAAGGGATATTTATTGTAAAAAACATCGAGTTTCCGTGCATTAAAATCACCACCCCAGAAACACTCCCTGGCCATGAACGGTTTATTGAAATTAAATTCATCATCATCGTAGGGTACATACACACCCTCGTGAATGAACTGGGTAATACGCCTGGGCCTGAACGAGCGAATGTGATTAAACTGTACCTTCCAGTCACCCACACGCCGTGACTCACCCAGTTGCAGCGAATCAAAACCAATTGTATGCAGTTTTAAAAACACCAGCAGATCTTCATCCACCACTTCGATATCACGACCATTAATGAAGGCTGTACGGTAAGCCTGATAGAGCTCCCGATACTGGTCCTGCAAGGGCGCTTTTAGATCAATGAAAAGCTGCTGGTGAGCGGTCGCATTGGCACAGGCAAGAATAAATGGCCCTAGCCCGCCATGGCTCGCCAGGCGATGCAGGCCATCATTAAATTCATTCTCAAATTTTTCAGTGGAGGAAAAAGGTGATGTCATAAATAAGTTTACAACCAGTCATCGAGATAAAAAATGCGTTGACCCTCAGAAGATTTTGAGGGCCCTATAACTTTAGCCGCATAATACTTTTTCTCGGGATCTGCCTGTTCAAGCGCATCATATTCCGATGCCACGATTTCGACACAGGTCTCGGCGAAACGTCCCCTGGAACGCCTCGGTGAGTAGACAATAGCGTAATGTGTAGCCACGACACGCGACTCTGAATCAACGGTTATACCTTTCATGGGGGCTATTATGGACTCGGATTATATTATTGTATATGGCATT
>JAOUMO010000159.1 GCA_029881425.1 Gammaproteobacteria bacterium | reverse complement strand
GATGATGGAGACAAATAGAAGTGCTGTTATTTTTTTAAACATAAGTACGCCCTTGATATATTGAATTCATGCGGAACTGACTATGCCACAGTCAAATGCATATTTGTGTTGCATATTACACAAAAGCAAAACATTTTCCCATGTCTATGCGATGAATTCCCAACAATTCAGGCTGATTGGTCAAAACACTTTTTTTAGCAGGATTAATTTTTTCTGCTAGGCTTGGTTTTACAATGATCAACCACAGCATGGAACAACAAATATGACTGACAAGCAAACCCCTAGCACCCCTGAAACCGATTTTTCCGCCAGCCGTCGCCACATGATACTCGGCGCAACCGCTATGGCTACTGCTGCGGGACTGGGTCTGTCCGGTACTGCCAGTGCCGCTATGGATCATAATCATATGCATGCCATTCCCGCCGGTCGCCAGAAAATCATTGATTCCACACTGGATTGCGTAAAGGCAGGCCAGGCCTGTATTCAGCACTGCATCGACATGTTCAAGATGAAAGATACCTCCATGGCTGAATGCGCCGATACGGTACAGGAGATGCTCGCCACCTGTACCGCCATGTCGCAGATGGCATCCTATGACTCAAAACACCTGAAAGAATTTGCCAGCCTCTGTATCAAGGTATGTAAAGACTGTAAAAAATCCTGTGATATACATGCCGATACCCATGCGGCCTGTAAGGCCTGCGCCGAATCCTGTGCGGATTGCATTAAATCCTGCAAGGCCTATATAGCCTAAGCACTGACTATCAGGCCAAAAAAAACGGTGCACTTGCACCGTTTTTTTTGCCATTAAAACACCAGGTAAAGCAATAAATATGAGTTCACAATCTATCGGTGTACATCTTTTAATGCCACACCGGAACACGACAGGGGTGAACTGGATAGCTATACGGTTTGATAATAAATATTCTGTGGATGATTGGCCTGTGCAAAAAAGTACCAACGCTCTGCCAGCAAACCCGTGTACTGGATAACAAATGCCAGCAATAGAACTTCGGCATTACCCGCGTTCATACCTGCAAATAATAATAAGACGGGCATGGGAAATACCAGCAGCATAAAGACCCACTTAATCGACTTCAAAAATACGGCTGTTTTACCGTGAAAATATTCACGTGTATTGTAGGAACCACCCATGGCACCCTGCGCTTTCTGTGCAATCGTATTATGTCGAACACCGATAGCGGACTGTACTGTTGATTTATATTTAATGCGCGCATTACGGATCAATGATGCGCTACGTGTAATAAAGGCCATCAGGGTAATAATAATGGCCCATACACCATAAAATCGAACCAGGTCCGGCGCCACATACATGGCAAAGGCCGTTGCCAGGGCAAAACCAGACGCTGTACCCAGCAGGATATAATTAACAATGGTCAGGGGACTCGACCATTCCTGCAGGAATTTAATTGCTGCGTAAATCATTGCCGTGCAGAGAAACAGGATAAACACCGCAATCGAACCCAGCGTACCCACCAGCAGGCTCAGGTTAAATGTCACCCCGGTATCCGTTTTAAAGATCACCATATCCCAGCCCATAAAGTGCATCAGGCCATAGACAAAAACAAAAAACATCACCAGTGGCAGTGCGATAACTTCACGCGATAACCAGGATGTGCGCCATTTGGTTGCCGCACGCCAGGCACGCTCCGGGTGCCCCAGGTGAAATATCGATGCGACCAGACCCGCAATCAGAAATACCAGGGCAATCATGCTGCCGGCACCAAAAAATCCGCTACTGTCCTGCATCGGCAGGAACTGCGCCGCCGCATAGGACTGGCCAGTAAACAGGGCCAGGAACATGCCCTGCCCAACACCGATCAGGGTGGTTAAAAATATCACTGAAAATGCGGGATGCATAATCTATCTCCAGGCGTAAGTGCAACTTAAAACACACTTAACATAATAAAAGTTCTTCGATACTCACTATCCAGATGGCTACTGGGCGGCTTCAAATCAAGGCAAAAAAATGTGCGTTTGCGACAGGCAAATGACCATTTTTTAGCGCCCATATAGAGCCCCCCCAGCAGTGAGCTGGATAGTTCTGGCTACCAGCTGGTTGAATCGTCCAGTGTCGGTGCATCTACCGGTCCGGAAGGTTCGCGCTCTTCCTTCTTCAGTGGATTGTCCGCACGCACCAGCTCATCCGCATGGATGTGCAGGTTCTGTTTGCGACGTGGCAAATAATGATTCGATGGCTTGGTGCCCCATTCGGGCATAAGCGCATAACCGCCCTGCTCACGGATGGTGACCGATACCTCTGACTCCGAATCATGCACGTCACCAAACAGTCGCGCACTGGTCGGGCAGGCCAGCACACAGGCGGGCTTACGCTCGGACTCGGGCAGCGACTGGTCATAAATACGATCCACACAGAGGGTGCACTTTTTCATCACCTTCTGGTGCTCATCAAATTCACGCGCACCGTAGGGACAGGCCCATGAACAGTACTTACAACCGATGCACTTGTCGTAGTCGACCAGCACGATACCGTCCTCTTCACGCTTGTAACTGGCACCGGTGGGGCACACGGGCACACAGGGCGCGTCTTCGCAATGCAGGCAACTCTTCGGAAAATGGATCGTCTCCGTATTCGGGAAACAACCCACCTCGAAGGTCTGTACGCGATTAAAGAAGGTACCGGTGGGCTCCAGGCCATAGGGATTATCATCGGACATGGAACCGGCAGGGCCGGATGTATTCCATTCCTTACAGGAGGTAACACAGGCACTACAACCGACACAGACATTCAAATCAATAACGAGCGCTAACTGGGTCATTATTTACCCCCCTTGCCAAAGACACCGGCGAAATAGCCCAGCCATGAACGGCGCTTACCCATACCGGGATAGGGTTTCAGTGTATCGAACTGCGGCCAGGTTTCTTCTGGCTCATCATCGGCGGCCTTATAAATACGTACCCGCACGTCATACCAGCCAGCCTGCCCCGTGACCGGGTCTGAATTTGATACATGCTCACCGGCGTCATGGGCCGGTAGCTCTTCGGCAATCAGGTGATTCAGCAGGAAGCCCTTCTTCGATTCATTCGCACCCGGCTCCAGATTCCAGGCACCAGAGGCCTTGCCGACCGCATTCCAGGTCCAGATGGTGCCCGGCTCAACCGCCTCGGAGAAGCGCGCCATACAACGCACCTTGCCGTGCATGGATTCAACCCAGATCCAGTCACCATCTGCAAAACCATGCAGGGCACCCAGTGAGGGGTGTACATGCATATAGTTATGCGCATGGATCTGGCGTAACCAGGCATTCTGTGAATCCCAGGAGTGGTACATCGCCATCGGCCGCTGCGTAATCGCATTCAAGGGGTACTTGTGCTTGTCCGTCAGCTGGGACTCCAGCGGCTCGGAATAAAACGGCAGCGGATTACAGTGCTCTTCAACACGTTTGCGTAAATGATCCGGCGGCTGCTTGCCCGCACGTTTACCCTGGGCCGCGAGACGGAACTTCTGCAGCACTTCCGAATAGATGTGGATATTGATCGGGTCCGCATAACGCGTCAGGCGATGATCCTGCGCCCACTTCAAATAACCCATGTTCCAGTTACGCATATACTGGTAGGACTTGGGCAGGTGATACTGGTAAACGCAGTTGTTCTTTTCATACATCTGCCACTGGTTTGGATTGGGCTCACCTTTCATGAACTTCTCGCCCCCCTTGCCACGCCAGCCAGCGAGGAAGCCAATGCCGGAGCCCGGCTCGGTTTCATAGTTCACGATAAAATCGGGGTAGTCACGGTATTTACGCGCACCGTCTTCTTTTACGAAGGCAGGCAACTTGAGACGTGAACCCAGCTCAATCAGCACTTCCTGGAAGGGCTTACAGTCACCCGTCGGTGGCACCACCGGGATACGCACCGAATCCACCGGGCCATCAAATTCTGAAATTGGCCGATCCAGCATCGACATCACATCGTGGCGCTCGAGATAAGTGGTATCCGGTAGCACCAGGTCACCATAGGCCGACATTTCTGACTGGAAGGCATCGGCAACAATAATGAACGGGATCTTGTACTCACCGTCCTCTTTTTTGTCATTGAGCATGGTGCGCACTTCGGCGGTATTCATCGATGAGTTCCAGGCCATGTTGGCCATGAAGATCATCAGCGTGTCGATTTCATAGGGGTCGCCGCGCCAGGCATTGGTAATCACGTTGTGCATCAGGCCATGGGCCGACAACGGGTGCTCCCAGGAAAAGGCCTTGTCGATACGCACCGGCTTCTGGTTCTCATCCACGAACAGGTCTTCAGGATCGGCGGGCCAGCCCAGTGGCATACCGGCCAGCGGTGTATTCGGCTGCACGCCCTCGGGTCCCTTTGGTGTTTTCGCACAGGGGGGAATTGGTCGTGGGAATGGCGCCTTGTGGCGGAAACCGCCAGGGCGGTCAATCGTACCCAGGATCGACATCAGTATCGCCAGCGCACGGATCGTCTGGAAGCCATTGGAGTGTGCCGCCGTACCGCGCATGGAATGGAAGGATACCGGGTTGCCGACGATGGTGTCATGCTCCTTACCCCAGGCATCGGTCCAGGCAATGGGCAGCTCGATTTTTTCATCACGGGCGGTAATGCCCATTTCATGGGCGAGACGACGGATCGTCTCCGCCGGGATGCCGGTGACGTCTTCCGCCCATTCCGGGGTGTATTCTTCGACCTGTTCTTTTAACAGCTGGAACGCGGGCTTAACCGGGGTACCGTCCTCCAGTGTGAACTCACCCAGCATGTAGGGGTCCGCACCTTCGGTATGGGTCTTGACCTCTTTGTCCGTATGGCGATCCCACCACAACTCGTTCATCGGATCAAAACAGCCGGGCTCACGATCACTCGCGGTACGAATAAACATACCGTGATCATCGGAGGCCTCATCGGTATTGATCAACTGCGCCGAGTTTGAATACTGTATCAGGAACTCACGGTCATACAGGCCCTGGGCAATCAGCTCACGGATAATACAGAGAATTAACGCGCCGTCCGTACCGGGCCTGATCGGCACCCATTCATCGGCGATCGCCGAATAGCCGGTACGTACCGGATTGATCGAGATAAAACGACCGCCATTGCGCTTAAATTTGGAGAGCGCGATCTTCATCGGGTTGGAGTGGTGATCTTCTGCGGTACCGATCATGATAAACAGCTTGGAGCGTTCCAGGTCGGGGCCACCAAATTCCCAGAAGGAACCACCAATGGTGTAGATCATGCCGGTTGCCATATTCACCGAACAGAAGCCACCGTGCGCCGCGTAGTTAGGGGTACCAAACTGCTTGGCAAACATGCCG
>JAOUMO010000158.1 GCA_029881425.1 Gammaproteobacteria bacterium | reverse complement strand
CCATTATGCGAACTGGCAAATGCTGTTCATCAAACTATCGTGGTGGTCAGAATACCCAGTGGTTTATTTAATCTTCGACAATTACGGGGGGTGATTGAAACTGCCTGTAAAAAAGCGGGCGAGAATACTAAAGTAATGTTGATTGTTGAGGGCGAGCCGCCCGATATTGAGTTGATGCGCAACGCAAAACTGATTTATGACATGCTATAAAATCGGAAATTAAAAAGGCATTGTCATTCCCAAAGGTGGCAGGCACAATACATTTATTATTATAAACAAAGATATGGAACGGCATGACTGACGCGTCACCCATTGTCAAAATTCGTGGACTGAGTTTTTCCCGCGGTAATCGCAAGATCTTTGACGGCGTGGATATCGATATTCATCGCGGCAAAGTCACGGCGATCATGGGTCCCAGCGGAACTGGCAAGACTACCCTGTTACGCCTGATTGGCGGGCAGTTGCATCCCGATGCCGGCACTATCCATGTTGATACTCAAAATGTTCCTGATCTCAGTTATCGCCAGCTTTATGCTTTGCGTAAACGCATGGGTATGTTGTTCCAGAATGGCGCACTGCTGACCGACATGAATGTCTATGACAATGTTGCATTCCCCCTGCGCGAACATACCCGTTTAAATGAACGTTTGATCCGTAGCCTGGTGTTAATGAAACTCGAGGCGGTGGGCCTGCGCGGAGCACGGGACTTGATGCCCAGTGAACTTTCCGGCGGGATGTCCCGACGGGTCGCGCTGGCACGAGCCGTGGCGATGGATCCGATGATCATGATGTATGACGAGCCTTTTACCGGCCAGGATCCGATTTCGATGGGTGTGGTCGTTCGACTGATCCGCACTTTAAACGATGCCCTGGGTTTGACCAGTATTATTGTTTCTCATGATATTGCCGAGACGGCGGCTATTGCGGATCATATTTATCTGCTTTCGGGGGGCAAGGTGGTCGCCCAGGGTTCATCGAAAGAACTGGATGAATCAGATTCAGAATGGGCGCAGCAGTTTATGAAAGGACTGCCTGATGGTCCCGTCCCTTTTCATTATCCTGCGCGGGAGTTTACCGAAGATCTGTTTGATCTGGACAATGCTTCTCGAGGAGTCCGCCCGTGATGGAGTATCTGCAAAGCCTGGGACACAAAGGCCTGAGCTTTTTCCAGCGTCTGGGTCGCGGCCATATTCTGCTGGCCAATATTGTTATGGGACTGCACACCCTGCTGCCGCGCCTGAGGCTGGTGCTTATCCAGGTTTTTTCAGTGGGGGTGCTGTCACTTATTATTATTCTGGTATCCGGCCTGTTTGTCGGCATGGTGCTGGGCTTGCAGGGTTATAACACCCTGGTGGATTTTGGTGCGGAAGAATCGCTCGGTGTGGTGGTGGCGCTGTCACTGGTGCGCGAACTGGGGCCAGTGGTCAGCGCCCTGTTGTTTGCCGGTCGCGCGGGCTCGGCCTTGACGGCTGAGATTGGCTTAATGAAAGCGACCGAACAACTGTCCGCCATGGAAATGATGGCGGTCGATCCTGTGCGCCGGGTGCTGGCACCGCGTTTTGTCGCGGGGGTGATTTCCATGCCACTACTGGCCGCCATATTCAGTGCAGTGGGCGTGCTGGGTGGCTATTTTGTGGGGGTCGGTTTACTGGGTGTGGATGAAGGGGCTTACTGGTCACAGATGCAGTCTAGTGTCGATTTGTATGATGATATCTATAATGGCGTGATCAAAAGTATTGTATTCGGTATCGTTGTCACCTGGATTGCGGTGTTTGAAGGTCAGGATGCAATACCAACATCGGAAGGTGTGAGCCGGGCAACCACTCGCACGGTAGTACATTCATCGCTGGCTGTGCTGGGACTGGACTTTGTGTTAACCGCACTCATGTTTGGAGATTAAAGTTTTGGAGAAAAAAACATGACAACTCGTATCACTGAAATCTGGGTAGGACTGTTTGTTGCCGGTGGCATGGCGGCCTTATTTATGCTGGCGATGCAGGTCAGCAACCTGAGCACCTATTCCAATGAAGAAGGTTATGATATTGAAGCCCGCTTTGAGGATGCCAGTGGTTTAAAGGTACGCTCACCGGTGACGATGGCCGGAGTCACCATTGGTCGGGTCAAGGATATTGTCTTTGATGATAATACCTTGCAGGCAGTCGTGATCATGCGTCTGGACAATGTGCATAACAGGCTACCGGATGGAACGTCAGCCAGTATTTATACCGCCGGTTTACTGGGTGAAAAATATGTCGGACTGGAACCGGGTTCCAGTGCCAATGAATGTGAAGACATGATGCTGGAAGCGGAAATGGAAGGACGTGAATTTGATCCTGCGAATTGCCAGAGCAAGCCGGGTTATCTTGCGGAAGGTTCAAAGATCCAGATCACTCAGGGTTCGATGGTACTGGAAAAATTGATCGGCCAGTTTGTATCTAAATTTCTGACCGAAGGCGATGGCAAAGCCAAGGATAATGCCGGAGATAATACGGGTGGGGGTACTGATAATACTGAAACCACAAAAGGCCAAAAGGGATAATGAATATGCGAGTTAAAAGCCGCGGGCACCGTTTTTTACTGTTAGCGATCTTTGGCCTGTTTTTGCAACTTAGTTCTGTACAGGCGGGAGCTCAGGGAAAAGTAGCACCTGATACGCTGGTTAAAGATACCACTGATAAAATGCTGGCGGCCCTGAAGAAAAACCATGATGAACTGACAAAAAACAAATCCCTGATTTATGATCTGGTGGGTGAAATTGTCCTGCCGCATTTTGATTTTATTCGCATGTCCCGTTGGGTGCTGGGCAAAGACTGGGATCCTGCCAGCAAGGATCAAAAACTGCGTTTTATTCGAGCCTTTCGTACCTTAATGGTACGCACTTATGCGGTCGCTTTGCTCGATTATACCGATCAGAAAATTGAGTTTCAGCCGCTACGTGGCGAAGCCAGTCAGGATGATGTGACGGTTTACACCAAGGTCATCCAGCCTGCCGGAAAACCTCCCACCCTCATTAATTACCGCTTATATTTGAAAAAAGACGAGTGGAAGGTGTATGACATCGCGGTGGATGGTATTAGTCTGGTCTCCAATTACCGCACGTCTTTTGCCAGTGAAATCAAACAGGATGGACTGGAAGCCCTGATTACACGGCTGGAGAAACATAACCTGAAGGCCGAAGGATAAGCTGCTCATGAGCCAGGCCACTGTTCAGTTAGAAGGTGAAATATGCCGGTTTTCCGGTGAACTGAATCTGGATTCCGTTCCCGAGGCCTTAAACAAATTTGAAACCCTGATGGCGCAGGTCGGTGAATCTGTTTTGATCGATTTGCAGGGCGTCACCCGTATTGATAGTGGGGGCGTGGCCTTCTTGGTGGAATGTTTACGCTTATTACAGCTTCAGAATAAATCGGTTAAATTCAGCCACTTACCAGAACAGATGCTGGAAATGGCGAAGCTGAGCGGTTTGCAAAACCTGCTAAAAGTCTGAGCTGAGCCAGCGTCAGATTTTTCACTGCCGGTTTTCATCCTCCTGCCCTGAGATAAATAGACCCCGGTTCCCGTTGTTCATCAATCCCATTCTTAGGCCTCTTATTTCACAAAATTAGCGTCGGCTTTTCTTTTTGCTGTCCGTTTGCCCGGCATGAGGCTAAAATAGCAGGCTTTACTTTCAGACACGGAACCCAATATGAATCCAGAAGATGTTAAAAACCTTATCCAGGCGGGGCTACCCGATTGTGAAGTGACGGTAAACGGTGACGGCAGTCATTTTGATGCGGTGGTGATCGGCGATGTATTCGATGGCATGAGTGCGGTAAAAAAACAGCAACTGGTTTATGCCACGCTGGGCAACAGGATCACCAGTGGTGAAGTTCACGCGCTTTCGATCAAGACCTATACCCCGGCTGAGTGGAAAACTGCCAGCAAGCTACGGGTTTCTTAATGGATAAACTGTTAATTACCGGCGGTAATCGTTTAAGTGGCGAGATCCGTATTTCCGGAGCCAAAAATGCCGCGCTGCCGATTATTGTTTCGACCATCCTGGCCGATGGGCCGGTCACGATCGGTAATGTTCCCCATTTGCACGATATTACCACCACCATGGAGTTGCTGGGGCGTTTGGGTATCACGATCACGATTAATGAAAAAATGAGCGTCGAAGTGGACGCGACCACGATTAATAGTTTTTGTGCGCCGTATGAACTGGTCAAGACCATGCGGGCTTCTATTCTGGTGCTTGGGCCCCTGCTTGCACGCCACGGCTACGCCGAAGTGTCGTTACCGGGTGGTTGTGCCATTGGTTCACGTCCGGTGAATCTGCATATTCATGGGCTGGAAGCCATGGGGGCAGAAATTACTGTTGAGAACGGCTATATCAAGGCGAAAGCCAAACGTTTGAAAGGCACCAAGCTGGTCATGGATATGGTGACGGTGACGGGGACAGAAAATCTGATGATGGCGGCCACCCTGGCGGAAGGCACGACCATTATTGAAAACGCAGCACGTGAACCGGAAGTCACGGATCTGGCCCGATGCCTTAACAGCATGGGTGCAAAAGTTACCGGTGCCGGTACTGATACGATAACTATTGAAGGGGTGGAACGCCTTCACGGTGCCCACCATAATGTATTGCCGGATCGGATTGAAACCGGCACCTATCTGGTTGCGGCGGCCATCACGGGTGGCAAGATCAAATTAAAAGATACCGATCCGACCCTGCTGGATGCGGTACTGGCAAAACTACAGGAAGCCGGGGCTGAGATTGAAACAGGCCCGGACTGGATTTCGCTGGATATGAAAGGCAAACGTCCAAAGGCCGTTGATATACGTACGGCGCCTTACCCGGCTTTTCCAACCGATATGCAGGCACAGTTCTCGGTGATGAATGCCCTGGCCGAAGGTTCTGGCATGATTACGGAAACAGTCTTTGAAAATCGGTTTATGCACGTGCAGGAACTGGATCGTATGGGCGCAGACATTACCTTAAAAGGCAATACTGCATTTAGCAATGGTGTGGCCAAACTCACGGCCGCGCCGGTGATGGCCACGGATCTGCGTGCCTCAGCCAGCCTGGTCATCGCGGGTCTGGTGGCGGTGGGTGAAACCGCGGTTGAACGCATTTACCATATCGATCGCGGCTACGAATGTATTGAAGAAAAACTGCAATTATTGGGCGCTAAAATTCGACGGGTACCGGCATAAGAAACAAGTGACGAGTTTCGAGGGACGAGTGACCAGGAACGCGAACGAGTCGGCTTAAATTTTTACAGTTAATTAAAAAGCAAATTTGATATGAATAATAATTTAACTATTGCCTTATCC
>JAOUMO010000157.1 GCA_029881425.1 Gammaproteobacteria bacterium | reverse complement strand
ACCGCCGGCAACATCACCCCGGTCTATTTCACGAAATTTTATTGCCAGTGTGCTTTCTGTAAATTTAGTGGCCATACCCAGGAAGGCCGTAACCCACATCCAGAACAGCGCACCCGGGCCACCGAGGCTAATCGCGGTAGCCACGCCAGCAATATTACCGGTACCAACGGTCGCAGACAGTGCCGTCGATAGCGCCTGGAAATGTGTCACTTCACCCGGGTCATCTTTACAACTGTATTGACCACGAATAACAGAGATAGAATGGCGAAAGCCCTGCACCTGGATAAAACGGAGTTTAATCGTCAAATACAAACCAACACCCAGCAGTATGGCCAGGGTTAACCAGCTCCCCCATAACATTCCGGATAACTGGCCACTAAGTTCAGTGAGTCTGTCGAGCATTTTCATCTCCAGGCTGGCTTGGGCTGACACAATTTGAGCAACGCACCAGTATTTAGTTATTATTTGAAATCTTGAATTAGCTTTGCTGGATTTATCGCTCCAGCTTTTTCATCTTATTTTTTTAATTTTTTGTTTTTTCATCAGGCTCATTCCGGTCGTTCAAAATCACCGGCACCACCTCGTGTTTTAAAATTGATCTCAGGTAGACAAACCCATCACGCCCTTCGCCAACAAAATCATAAAACTTCCCTTGCTTACCATCACTCTGTAAAACGGGGACATCATCCCTTTCATTATTATATTGATTAATCACATCCCTCAACTTCATCTTGAGTGACGGATCTATATCCGTTCTTATAACTTCAATTTCAATCGGGAATGAGGCGGTCCTGTACATCACCCTCAAATCCTTCTTCAGCTCGGGTAATATTTTTTCATACTGGTGATTACTTAATACGCCTACATCGATCTGGCCGGACAGTACGTCCTTAACGACATCACGCTGGGAACCTGAGAAACGATAGTATAGGCGTTTTTTACCCAACACCTCGCCATCTAATTTTTCACCATACTTAACCAGCGTATAATTATGCTCATGTAATTCATAATAAGGCACAAAGAAATCACTGGAGGATAATGGACTGCCAAATCCCACCATTTTTCTCTCGATTTTTTCTAACTGCGTAATCTCGCTATCTTTCCTTACAAAAAAAACAGTATGGAATTTTGATATACCCGACTTTAGCTTCTGCGTAAAAATAACAGCATGTGCCTTTTCAGCATAGATCAGCGCATGAAACAGGGGCGCCGTTAACCAGTCGATGCGCTTCTCCTTAAATGCGTTGATCATGGCTTCTACTGTATCTACAGAAACAATCTCTACCGCTTCTATACCGTCATCTGTAAATTTTTCCCTGAGTACAGCTATTTCTGCATCAAGCCGCGCGACATTCTCGGGTGTCGATTCGCCCAGCTGACCAATTCGCAAGACACGTTGTGTATCAACGGCACCGGCCACAGGCGTATAGCCAATGAGCAGGGCAATACATAATAAATGTTTAACAGAAATGCCGTTCATTACATTCATCAATAAAACCAATGGCCGTTATTATTAAAAGACTCTGATGATTTTAATACAAAGCCATTAAAAAAGGGGGCATAAGCCCCCTTTTTTACGATCTAACTACAAAATTGAATTATTTGTAGAAGCTGATCATTTTTTCTAATGAAGCCACTTTGATCTTATCTGCATTACCCGCAGAGCCAAAGGCCTCAAAACGTGCTTTACAGATACCTTTCATTGCCGCTGTAGATTCCTTGAGGAATTTACGTGGATCAAAGTTTGATGGATTGTCAGCCAGGTGCTTACGAATCGAGCCCGTAGATGCCATACGCAGGTCAGTATCGATATTAACCTTACGTACACCACTCTTGATGCCTTCTACGATTTCCTCTACAGGTACGCCGTAGGTCTGGCCCATATCGCCGCCGTAGTTATTGATGATCTGCAACCAGTCCTGAGGAACTGATGAAGAACCGTGCATAACCAGGTGAGTATTAGGAATACGTGCATTGATTTCTTTAATACGATCAATACGCAGGATTTCACCCGTAGGCTCCTGGGTAAACTTGTAGGCACCGTGAGATGTACCAATCGCGATCGCCAGTGCATCAACGCCTGTCTGCTCTACGAAGTCAGCCGCTTCTTCAACACCTGTTAACAGCATGTCCAGGTCAAGTTTACCTTCAGCGCCGTGGCCGTCTTCTTCGCCCATCTCACCTGTTTCCAGTGAACCCAGGCAACCCAGCTCACCTTCAACTGAAACACCGCCAGCATGAGCCATTTTTACCACTTCTTTAGTCACTGCAACGTTATATTCAAAAGAAGAAGGGGTTTTCATGTCAGCCATCAGGGAGCCGTCCATCATTACTGATGAGAAGCCAGACTGGATAGAACGCAGACATACTGCTGGCTCTGAACCATGATCCTGATGCATAACGATTGGAATGTGTGGGTACATTTCAATAGCCGCCGAAATCAGGTGGCGCAGGAAGGGTTCACCCGCATAGGAACGTGCACCAGCAGAACCCTGCATGATAACGGGGCTGTTAGCTTCGTCGGCAGCCTGCATGATGGCATGCACCTGCTCCATGTTGTTTACATTAAATGCCGGCATGCCGTAGCTGTTTTCAGCGGCATGATCCAGTAACTGGCGTAATGAAATTAATGCCATAGTCTGATCTCCTGATAGGATTTATAATTTAAATTTAATATTACTAATCTGTTGTCTTTCTAACATTACCAATGGTGACTACCTTCATCGAGTTAGTGCCACCACCTTCATCACCCAGGTAATCACCACGGGTGATAATAATTCTGTCACCTGCTTCCACTATGCCCTTGGCACTTAGTGATTCAGCCACTTTCGAGCTGATATTATAAGGGCCGATCTGGTCAAAGTTAATACTGGTCGGATACACCCCCCGATACAGGGTCACTTTACGTCGCGTATCCTCCCGTGGACTCAGCGCATAAATGGGTATCCCTGAACTGATACGGGACATCCATAATACGGTTGAACCGGACTCAGTCAATGCCGCGATCGCATCCACATCCAGGTGGTTGGCGGTGTACATGGTCGACATCGCAATCGCTTCATCGACACGACCGAAGGTCAGGGCCATACGGTGATCCGAGACCTTCGCCCTTGGGTGCTGCTCGGCGGCCTCACAGATGCGGCTCATGGCATTTACCGTTTTCACCGGATTTTTACCCGCGGCGGTCTCACCAGAGAGCATGACGGCATCGGTGCCATCATGTACCGCATTCGCCACGTCAAACACCTCAGCGCGGGTCGGGATAGAGTTTTCTATCATCGACTCCATCATCTGCGTTGCCGTGATCACCACGCGATCCATGCTCCGCGCCCTGGCAATCAGGTCTTTCTGGATAGCCGGTAACTCTGCGTCACCTACTTCCACACCCAGGTCGCCACGAGCCACCATAATAGCATCGGAGACTTCAATTATTTCATCAATAACATCAAGGGCTTCGGCACGTTCAATTTTAGCGACGATACCACCGTAACCACCGGCCTCACGTAATAACTGGCGAGCCTCAACAATATCTGCCGCTGATTTCGGAAAGGAGATGGCAACATAATCCGCCTGGATAGCTGCGGCCGCCTTGATATCTTCCCGGTCCTTATCGGTGAGTGCGGGCGCAGATAATCCGCCACCCAGCAGGTTGATCCCTTTACGATCAGACAAGACACCTGTCTGCATCACGATACAGTGAATCTCCTGCCCCTCGACTTTTTCTACGTCGAAGATCATGCGGCCATCGTCAAGCAGCAGGGTATTACCCGACTTCACATCATCGACCAGTGTTTTATAGGTAATGCCTACACGTTCTTTGGTACCTGAATTTTTATCCAGTGCCGCATCAAGAATAAATTTTTCACCCTTGACCAGCTCGACCTTGCCATCCACAAAACGTTCGGTGCGAATTTTGGGGCCCTGCATATCTGCAAGTACGCCAACCACTCGCCCCTGCTTTTCGGCCTCATTACGCACCATTTCAACGCGCTTTGCCTGTTCTTCATGGGTTCCGTGAGAATAATTTAGTCTTACGACATCCACACCCGCACGAATCAGCTCCTCAATCACATCTGGATTATCGGTAGCCGGGCCGAGTGTTGCGACTATTTTGGTTCTACGCAAAGGAAGAATCCCTCAATAAAATACGAAATCAAAAGAAGCCCCCCCTGATACAGGGGGGCTTCAGAGTTTTAGCCTTTGGCTCGCTCTTCAAGCATAGCCACTGCAGGCAAAGTCTTACCTTCCAGGTACTCGAGGAATGCACCACCGGCAGTAGAAATATAAGAGACCTTGTCGTAGATATTATATTTCTGGATTGCAGCAATCGTGTCACCACCACCCGCCAGGCTGAAACCGTCTGCATTGGCAATTGCCATAGATACAGTTTTGGTGCCTTCACCAAACTGGTCAAATTCGAATACGCCAACAGGACCATTCCATACAATAGTACCGGCTTTAGAAATTATCTCGGCCAGTTCTTTTGCACTGTCAGGACCGATATCAAAAATCATATCGTCATCTTCAACATCACCGGCCGCTTTTAAAGTGGCTTCAGCAGTTTCCGAGAATTCTTTACCACAGACTACGTCAGTCGCGATGGGGATAATTGCACCGCGAGCCTTCATTTTTGCAACCAGCTCCTTGGCCGTATCGACCAGGTCATCTTCGCATAAAGATTTACCGACATTGTGACCCATCGCTTTGAGGAAAGTATTTGCAATACCACCACCCACAACCAGCTGATCAACTTTTTCAGACAGCGCCTCTAAAACAGTCAGTTTAGTTGAAACCTTGGAGCCACCAACAATGGCCACCATGGGACGAGCAGGTTCAGCCAGTGCTTTAGCCAGGCTATCCAGTTCATTCGACAACAACAGACCTGCACATGCAGTCGGAGCAAATTTACCCGCACCATGCGTAGACGCCTGTGCACGATGCGCAGTACCAAAGGCATCCATTACGAAGACATCACATAAGGCCGCGTATTTTTTCGATAATGTTTCGTCGTCTTTTTTCTCACCTGCATTGAAGCGAACATTTTCCAGCAGCACACATTCGCCAGCAGCAACATCAAAACCGCCATCAATATAATCTTTTACCAGACGCACATCTTTACCTAATTTTTCAGACATACATGCTGCAATAGGTGCCATCGAATTTTCTTCGTCAGCCACGCCTTCTTCTGGACGTCCGCGATGAGACATTACCATTACAGAAGCACCGGCTTTCATGCAGTGCTCAACAGTGGGCATAGATGCAGTAATACGCGCATCGGAAGTAACCTTGCCATCTTTAACAGGCACGTTCAGGTCGGCACGAATCAGTACGCGCTTACCGG